>JAJTZB010000004.1 GCA_032906765.1 Nitrososphaerales archaeon | reverse complement strand
AAAAAATTCAGGCTGTCCGAAGAGGACTACGCATCCATGTCAAGGTAGGAGTGACGACACTCGGTCTGCGGGAATAGGAGAACCAAGTTTCTTTTGATGGGGACAAATCTTGTAGAACCGCTTCGCTTCGTTGCAATTCCAGCAGAGTATCTGTAGCTTTACTTCGTCTGGATAGTCGTGGGCCCTCAACCAGCGATATAGTCTCCATCCACCAAAACGCGTGTTCTTCCCGTGGTTCATAACCTTCCTATGGGTCGCTCCGTCGTTGTTGACATGATCAAGCGTTAAGAACTCAACGCTGCCCTCACCGCAACAGACGCATCTACCTCCGTAGTGACTCATCACCTCGTCTCTCAACCTCGCTGCAAGACGCCGATTGTAGTCGGTTCTAACCATCCACTGGTGCCTTGCCTTCTTATGACAAGGAATGCATACCCAATTTCTTCTTCGGCCGTCGGAAGGGTACCAGCTATCGTCAGTCAATAAGACATTGCAGTGACGACAACGAGGCTCGCCTAGTCGGTAGCGCATAATCTCCTGTGGAAAGACAAAGAGGCGACGACACCGCTTGCAGAAGTATTGTCTTTTACTTCCGTCGTGGCTGTGACCTTTCTTGATTATATCGGCGGTACCGCACCGCCAACACCTGATCGATTCCACACACTAATCAGTAGGCAGCGGATATAAGCACCCTGGGCAACTTTGGTATGCGACCTGCAGCTGGTCGGAGTCGTCCAAGCGCGAGTCGCACCAGATGCATTGGGACATTGACGCGCAGTCCCCCATTCGATATTTAACGTCAGGCACTAGCCGAACTCATCATCGACATATGATGTATAATCGACAGTTGACTAGTGTCTGACCAGGCCCTGGATGTGGTGCATCCTGACGAGGTCCTTCTCGAACGGCTTCAATTTCGTCGGAATCCTCGTTTCAATTGGGTCCTTCAGCGCCAAGCCCTTGTCCTTCTTGCTCTTCCATACCTGCGCGTTGAACTCGAGGATGCTCTGGCTCACCTTCTCGCTCACGTCGAACCTCTTCGGGGTCGCGAAACGTTCCAAGTGAATGCTCTGAGTCCCGTAGCTCTTCCTCCACACATAGTCTGTGATGTACGGCGTTATGGGGGCGAGAAGCAACAGTAGGCCCTTCACCACCGCGTGGAGCGTGAGCCACGCAGCCTCCTGTTCGTCCTTGCTCGAGCCGTCGCCGTAGGCCCTTCCCTTGGCCATCTCGATGTAGTTCGACGCAAAAACGTTCCAGAGGAACTCGCGCACCCTCGTCGCCACAGTGAAGACGTCAAACTTCGAGTAGGCCGCGATGCACTCGGTCGAGAGCTTGGCGAGCTCATTCAGCATCCACTTATCAGTCCAAGTCAACTTCGCCGTCTTTGGCTGCGGGAAGGAGCTGATGAACCGCGCAGTATTCCAGAGCTTCGTCAGCAGTTTGCCGGCGCCGCCAATCCTGTCCTCGCTGAACCTGAAGTCGAACCCCAGCCCCGCCTCCGCGGCTCCCCAGAACCTGAACGCATCTGCGCCGTACTTCTCAAGCACAGGCTCGGGGTCGACGATGTTCCCGAGGCTCTTCCTCATCGCCCTCCCCTGCGCGTCCTGTCCCAGCCCGCCCACCCAGGCGTCCTTGAATGGAGCCCTCCCGGTCAGCAGGTAACATCGCAGCAGGGTGTAGTAGAGCCAGGTCCGCACTATGTCCTTCCCCTGAACCCTGATCGTGGTAGGGTATGTCAGGCCGTAGAACTTCCTGTTCTTCAGGTACCTCGTGATGTAGAGGGGCGAGAGGCTCGAGTCCATCCACGTGTCGAATGTCCTCGTCTCGCCGATGAACTTCGTGTTCCCGCACTTCTTGCACCTCTTGAAAGGGGCCTCCTCCCGCCACGGCCTGTAGTACCTTCCCGGCTTCGGAAGGTGAGGGGTGCTGCACTTGCTGCAGTACCACACTGGTATCTCTGTGGCGTAGTACCGCCTCCTAGACACAGGGTAGTCCGTGGAGAGGGAGTTCATCCAATCAAGCAGAATCTGCCTGTGCATCTGCGGATGGAAGTCGATTTTCTTCGCCATCTTCTTCAGCTTCGGCCTGAACTCCAACTGCTTCAGGTAGTACTCCTCCATCGGTATGATCTCTATCGGCGTCCGGCTCCTTTCGCAGAGCGGCGTCCTGTGCTGGATCTGTTCCACTTTCGTGGCGATGCCCATCTCCTGGAGGTCCTGAATGATCTGGGACCTCGCGTCCTTGATCATGATGCCTGCGTACTTGCCAGCCGCAGCGGTCATCTTCCCGTCCGTGTCTATAGCGACGACCTCCTTCAGCTTGAGCTCGCGGATGAGGAGCACGTCGTTGTAGTCGCCGTAGCTGCACACCATCAGCACTCCGCTCCCGAATTCCTGGTCAACGCTCTTGTGTCCCCTGATTGGTACCTCCTGGTTGTAGATTGGAACAATCGCCGTCTTGCCAATCAGTTTCTTGTATCTGGGGTCATCCGGATTAACGACCACGAGCTGGCATGCCACCAGCAGCTCCGGCCTCGTTGTGGCCACCAGCAGCTCCTGGCCCGTCTCCTTTACCTTGAACTTGTTGGTCACCAGATACGTGGGGAGTTCTTCATACTCGATTTCTGCGTCGGCGATGGTCGTGCTGCAGTCGACGCAGTAGTTGTTCGGCCTGTTTGCCACGTACACCAGCCCTTTCTTCCACATCTCGATGAACGACCACTGCGTCAGCTTCCTGTATTCTTCGGAGTCTGTGCGGTACTTGTTCTGGAAGTCCCCCGAGACTCCGATTGTCTTGAGCAGACCCACCATGTACGCCTCGAGGTCGTCCAGCGCGTGCTTGCACAGATTGATGAATTCCTCCCTCGGTGTCTTCCTCATCTGGACCCTGTACTTCCTCTCTGCGAAGATTTCGACCGGCAGGCCGTTCCTGTCTATGCCGACTGGATAGAGCACGGCGTAGCCCCTCATCCGCGCGGCCCTTGCGATCATGTCGATTTGCGAATACTGAGTCAAGGCGCCCGGGTGCCAAGGCCTCCCAGACGGATAGGGTGGAGGCGTGTCCATTACGAAATTGCGATTTTTGTTTGTATGCGGCTTGAATTCGAACAACCTTTCTGATTCCCAGAGCTGTCTTATCTCGATTTCCAACTTTGGGTCCCAAGAAGTGGCTTCGAGCTTGGCCGAGAACTGTGGCTGCAAACGACGTCAGCCAGTCAGTTGCGCGACCTATTTGAAGTTAAGAGCGGTTTTTGGGGTTTCCTAAACTCCATCTCTTGTTTCCGTCCTCTTCCCCACCGCGGTTTGCATGGCGGTTCGGGAAGGAGGCCACACGCCAGCTTTGCCCAAATCTCAGCGGGAAGCCTCAGGCGACTAGCTGAACAGGCGCTCTAACTGCATCGCGTCTTCATCGGTCAGGTCCCAGCCGCTCGCCGCTGCGTCCTCAGCCACATGGCCCGGCTCCGACGCCCTGGGTATTGGGAACACACCGTCCTTCCTTGCGAGCCACCTGAGCGCTAACTGACTCGCCGTCTTGCCGTACTTCGCGCAGACGGCTGCGAGCCTCTGGTTCGACACGAGCTTGCCATGCGCCAATGGGAAGTACGCAATGAAGGCAATCCTCTCACGCACGCAGTATGGGAGTATCTCCTTCTCTACCGCTCTGTTCATCAAGTTGTAGGGCAGCTGGACCGAGCTGAGCTGGGATTTCGGCAGTGCCGCATTCGCCTCTTGGATTTGTTGGAGGCTGAAGTTACTTACCCCGACGTGAAGAATCTTCCCTGCTCTCACGAAGTCTTCCATTGCAGCCATGGTCTCACTGATGGGAACGCGCTTGTTGGGGAAGTGAACCTGGTAAAGGTCCACGTAGGAGACTCCGAGGCGCTTCAAACTCTTCTCCAGCGACCTCTTGAGGGCGTCCCTTCGAAGGTGGTTGGACCACGCCTTGGTCGCAACGAAGAACTTATCTCTCTTCCTTCCGCGGATTGCCTCGGCGACCAGTGGTTCTGACCCGTATGCCTCGGCCGTGTCGACCAAGGTAATCCCGGCCTCCAGCCCCGCCCCGATGGCCTCTACCTTCTTTGCCGCCCCTCTCCTCCAGCCCATGAATGCCGTGGCTATCCAGAGGGGATCGTAGTACGTGCCCACACCAATTTCGGACGCTTCTCTGCCCGTTTTTCCGAAGGTCTTGCGCCTCATCTGGAGAGGGCGGCCGCACTTCCTTCATCTATACCTTCCGAAGATTGATGGCTAGAGCCGCGCTCTCGAAGACTTGGGCCTCTGGGTCGCGTCTGTGGCCAACGCCTCCTTCGGGAGCAGGGAATAGAGGTCTGGGTGCTCGTTCTTCAACGTGGAAAAGGTGGGCGGTAGAAGGCCATTTCTGCGGGCCCTCCTGACGTTGTACTCGATGAAGCGCCTCATGTCACTCGTCTCCCCAGCCACAGACACGAAGGCCCTGATTTCGTCTATCGCTTCGTCGTCCGCGAGCTTCTTGACGTTCACAAGGTAAGGCGCCAGGACGAGCCAGACGAGCCTGTGCCTTCCGTCAGCGACCGGATGCTTCAACAGGTGGTCCACGTAAAGGTACCCTCTTCCAGTCCCGCTCTTCTGGACAGGGATGTACCGCGCGAGCGAGGCCTTGATTTCCGATAGTTGCTTCGGGAAGAGCGCCTTCCTCAAGTTCTTCACTCCGTCTGCAATCGCCTTCTCGGCGCAGTCACCGAAGAGGTCGTTGAGCAGGTTATCGTTCACGAAGACCACGCCCTTCTGGAGCGCCTGCCTCGCAAGCTTCCATCGGGGCTGCTTGGACAGCTCGTAGTGGGCGACCAATGTGAGATAGTCCTCGAATTTCATAGAGTACCTTGCAATCTGGTCTCCGCTGTCCAACGGGGTCATTGGAGCGTTGAAGCACTCCGCCACCACAGCGACTTTGGCCTTGGCCCCCTCTTTCATGAAGAAAGCCTTCGCCCTCTCCGCCTCCTTCTTCGAGAACTTCGAGGCAAGGAAGCCGTCTTGGCTCGCCACGAGGGCGGCTGCGAAGAAGCTCGAGAACTCGATCAGCTCGGAGAGGTGTGGTTCGTAGTTCCTTCTCCCGAGAGCGTTCAGCAATCGGCCTTCTGCCTGCTGGACGACCTCTCTGCTAGTCAACCCCTCCTCCACCGGGATCGACTCGAAGAACCTCCTGGAGCGCGGGGCGAAGGGATACCTCAGTTCCAGGTCGGAGAGAGCCGGTCCTCGGTACGACAACTGTCCTCTGGTGAAAAGAACTGCGTGCTGTCTTTAAGGCTCTTGCTAGCCACGTTTCGCTGTTGACACTATCGACAACACGTCTCTATCCCTCAGCTCATAGTTTGAGGGGAGATGCAAGCCAGTTCTGACATCGACGGCATATAGAAGACCTTTCGCAAGTTCGGTATGAATAACCCTTGCCAAGTCTTCCACTGTCGATCCGCTCGGTAGGAGATATACGTCTGGAAGTACCCTTCCATCCTTGTCCGTGAGTTTTTCGGGGTCATACACGGGGTACACGGTTAGGTTGGCGAGAAGCTTGAAGACGGCGATGTTCAACGCGAACTGCACGCCCGTCCTCAGATACTCGCCGAACACCTTCCTCCTGATGTATGCCAACGCGCTCCGTTGCGCGTCGTTGAGGTCCTGGGGTCTCAATATCTCGAACCTCTCTTCTCCCGGCACATACTTGATTAGTCCCTTCGCCTCAGCTCTCCTCAACGTAAGCTCGGCCTCGCCGCTTGTGGGGACAACGATCAAACTCTTGTGCGTCTCCCTGAGCTTCTGGAAGTTCTCGGCTGCGAACGACAGGTCCATCTTGTTCGCTATGATCAAAGTCGGCTTCGAGACCTCCCTCAGAATCCAGCAGAAGTTCTGCGTGTCCTTCTCGTTCCAGCTGTCGAAATTCTTCTCCTTCAACAGCGACTCGTTAAGCGCCTTGATCACGTGCTCCTTCCTCACGCCTATGCCTTGGAGCACCTCGGCCACAGCGTCCGGCAGCCCGTAGCCCGGCGATTTCGAGAGCTTCGAGATCTTCGTGACGTTGCTGCTGAACAGCTTGGTGTACCACAGGACAAGCTCGAGCTCCACGTCTGCGAAGTCTGCCAGCGGGTCGCCGGTGCCTGGTTCGGTAATCCTCCCGTCCTTGTCCACGCTGCCCGACGCGTCAACCACGTGAAGCAGGGCGTCAGACTGCGCGGCGACGCTGAGGAACTGGTTCCCGAGCCCTTTCCCCATCCACGCCCCCTTAATCAAGCCGGGCAGGTCCGTTACCTCGACAGGCACGAATCTCCAGCCGTCTTCGCACTTGGAGTTGGCGGGGGCGTCCTGGACGCCGAACTCCTTGTGGACGCAGAGCGTCACTACGCTCGCCACGCCCGTCTCTGGCGCTTTGGTCGTGAAGGGATAGTTCGAAATCTCACCCGACATCAAAGTCATGGAGTTGAAGAGAGTCGTCTTCCCGGCGTTTGTCTTCCCAATCAAGCCTATTCGAATTGGTGGCAAAACACTACCTCCTGATTACGGCGCCACGCTCGGAATTAAACCATTTGCGGTCCGGAGCGGCTGAATCAGCTGGTCCTGTAACGAAGGATCGAGGCAACGCCGCCGAACGACTTGAGCATGTTCCCTTCCTCTGTCCCTGACGATATCACCTCGACCTTCGAGCCGACTTGGAACGCCAATTCTTCCAGGACGTCGACCACGTCCTTCTCGGCCACTTCGTATTCCAGGGCGCCGCACTTCTTGCATGGCTCTGAAATCATCTCCTGCATCTTCTGCCCCTTTGTCGGGCCCTGAGCCATCTCCGACTTCGTCGTCCCGCACTTCTTGCACTTCGCCTCTACCCTCACAGTGTTGAGGTCGTCCGACACAAGCACGACCTCAGCGTTTGCCTTCTGGAGCGCCTCAAGGACGCGCGGCAGCCCGTAGACCGCGAGGCCGCCCTGTCTGTTCACTTCGAGGAGGAACTTCTGGACGAGCTTCTTCTCTTCGACCAGCCTAACGCCCTGCAGTGTGTCGGCCGCCTTCTCCACCAGCTCCCTGACGCCCTCCCTTCCCGAATAGGAAGTGTCGAGGACGGCAAGGACTTTCTTCTGCAGCTCGTAGTGCAAGTACTCTCCCTTGAGGAACTCCTCCTTAGTCGGCCCAGGGCCGCCCACTATCATTCCAGTCACCTTCCCTCCGTCGATGAAGACCCTCGTGGCGTGCTCGCCGACCCTGGTGTAGTAGTACGTGAGCTCCATCTCGCGACCCCGCTCGTACCTCCTGGCGCTCTGTCCTCCCTTCCTCGTCTTGCCCGAGATGCCGGAGGTGATGTGGTCGGGGATCTCTAGCCTGTCTCCGCTGAGTATCCCCAGCCCCGCCTCCGACGCGTCTATCGAGATGATGCCGTAGACCTTCTCCTCTCTCAGCATGTCCTTCAGCCACTCGAGGTGGAAGTGGTCGTCGCACTGGTACAGGTACGCTGTGACCGGTTTCGGTGGCACGATCTCGTTGAGGTTGATGACCTCGCTCCCGGGGCCGTTCGTGGGGAGGGCGCCGCAGAAGATGACCAACCCGTTGTCCGGCGTCGTCCTGTACAGCTTGAGCCTCTGCATCGTCCTCGTGAGGGCGTCTTGGACGTGGTTTCTCGTCGTATCAGACTTGATGTTGCCAGCCGTCCCCCACTCCTCCCGCAGGTTGGCTATGACCTCATGGATGGGCTTCTTCGGAGGCACGTACAGGGTGACCAGCTCGGTTCCTCTTCCCTCCTTGCTGGCGAGCTCAGAGATGAGCTTCCTTACCTTGTATAGCCTGACAGAGTCTGCTTTGGTTGACAATGCGGAGTATCCTCTACGTCAGGCGGCAGCGTCGTTCTTGAAGCGGGGTGCCTCAGGCATGCAGTTGCACCCGAAACACCCGCACCCATTTATAAAACCTACAGACACCAAACAACGAAAGCAGGTATCATGCGATGAAGGTGGTTCTGAGATTCGGGGGTTCGGTACTGGGGTCTCCTCCCAACGCCAAGCTGGTCGAGGAGTACGCGACTGTGCTCTCAAGCCTCACCGCCGAAGGGCATTCCATCGCCGTCGTGGTCGGAGGGGGCCAGATCTCAAGGAAGTTCATCGAGTCTGCGAGGGACCTCGGCCTCTCTTCCTTCCAGCAGGACACGATTGCCATCTTCGCCTCTAGGCTTAATGCGAGGCTGGTTGCAATGAAGTTCGGTGGCGTCAGCTCTGTGCCCACCTCGGTCGAAGCCATGCTCCAGAGGCTATCCAGAAACAGGATGTCCGTGATGGGCGGGCTGAAGCCAGGCATAACGACGGACGCAGTCGCGGCCCTTGTAGCGGAAAGGTGGAGGGCCGACTTGATGATCAAATGCTCTGACCAGGATGGCATCTTCACCGCCGACCCGCGGGTAAACAGGCGGGCGAAGAAGCTCGACAGAATCTCCTACGAGCGAATGCAGCAGATTCTCGGCGGCGAGCACAAGCCGGGAATCCACAGCATCGTCGACCCGGTCGCAGTCGAACAGCTGATGAAGTCGCGGGTCAAGCTCGTGGTCTTGAACGGGGCCAAGCCCAAGGGCGTGCTCAAGGCTGTCCACGGCCAAGTGATAGGCACGGTAGTCAGTTGAGGCAGCTGCGTGAAGGGTCGCAGGCATGGTTGAGCCCGTAGTCTTCGCTGCCCTCGGGGCAGCGACTTTCGTCTCATTCTGGGTTTCGCTCGTCGAGGCCACCTACCTCACCCTCCATCCCCTTTCGCTGAATTCGTCCATCAGCGACGGTTCCTCCAGGGCCAAGCACGCGCTCGAGATAGTCAACGATAAGACGAGGCTAATCAGCGTGACGACCCTGCTGGACACCATCTCGAACGTGGTGCTGGCCAGCTCCATCGGCTTGATCCTCGCCGAGACCTTCGGGCCGATTGGATGGGTCTACAGCGTGGTCGTCGGCTCCCTCATGATAATGATTCTACTCTCTCTGCTGCCGAAGGCAATCGGGATAGAGCACTCGCTGAGAATGGCGCTGTTTCTCGCCCCCAGTTCCAAGCTGCTGATGGACGGCTTCGCGCCCATCGCAGTTCCTCTCACCTCACTCGCCAGGGTGCTCTCGCAGGCCATAGTCGGAAAGCCAGCTTACAAGGAGGTCGACCTGGTGGATGAGTTCGAGGACGTAGTGACGATGCTCGAGAAGGCAGGCCACATCGAACCCGACGCAGGCAGGCTCCTTCGCTCCGCCCTCGGCTCGTCGAGGAGCGCTGCTCTGGACGTGATCACGCCCGCGGAACAAATAATCTCAATGCCGAGCGGCGGGACGGTGCTGGACGCGCTGAAGCTGATGGGCAGGACGAACCATCCGAGGATGCCAGTGTACGACGACAAGAGGCGAGAATACATCGGAGCGGTGACATTCAGGACTGTGTCCAAAGCAATAGACCGGGATCACTTTAGTGAAAGCATCCTCGATTACATGACCCAGCCGGCGAAGGTATTGAAGGACGAGGGTCTCGTTTCTGTCATGGAGAAGCTGCAGGATGCAGGTACGACAATCGCCTTCGTCTATGACGACGACAGGATGATAGGCATGATCACCCTCTCGGACATCATAGAGCGGGTGCTCGGCGTCAAGGTCTGACCCTTCCGCTCGGCAACATTCTATAACGACCGCCAGTTGTGGCACTGTAGAATTGGACATGGAAGGGCTCGACTGCGATCGGCTGACCAAGGTCTACAGCGGCTCAGGCGGCAAGACGGCCCTGGACTCGGTGGACATCGACATTCCATCCAAGGGCGTCTTCTCCCTGATAGGCATGAACGGCGCTGGAAAGACGACCCTCGTCAGGATTCTGGCCACGCAGCTGGAGCCGACCTCGGGAGGAGCGTCGATCAGGGGCATGGACGTGATGAAGGACGCGAAGAAACTGCGAGAGGTGATTGCCACTGTCCCCCAGGAGGCAAGGACGGTACCATGGATGACTCCCAAGCAGACGGTCCTCTCCTACCTGCTCTGGAGGGGCGTCGGCTACGGGGAGGCGAAGGCCAAGGCCTCGGAGGTGCTGGCGAAGGTGGGAATCGAGCACCACGAGGACACGCTCAACAGGCGCCTCTCTGGCGGGATGAAGAGGAAGGTGCTCGTGGCCACCGTCCTCGCTTCCGACGCAGAAATCATCTTCTTGGACGAGCCGACCACCGGCCTCGACCCAATCTCAAGGCGCGAACTCTGGACGTTCCTGGCCAACTTGGCGGAGGACAGGTTCCTGATTCTCACGACCCACTACCTCGAGGAGGCGGAACAGCTCGCCACCGTCATCGGGATACTGCACAAAGGGAAGGTCGTCGGGCTGGGCAGCCTCGACCAGCTCCGCTCCGAGGTCGGGTACCAGTACAGCATCATGGTCGCTTCAGCCAAGGAACTTCCTCCAGTCCCCGACGGCTTGGTGACGAGGGGACGCTCCGGGCAGACACAGATACTGACAGACGAGGTCGAGGCGCACAGGATCTCGAGGCAGCTCCTGGAGGACGGCTCCAAGTTCTCGATGAGCCGCATCTCTCTCGACGACATCTTCTTTCGTCTGGTGAACAAGAGCGAGGCAGGGGTCGTAGCCCGATGAAGTCCTGGGCTAGGCAGATACTCGCATCCGTGCTGGTGAACTCTGTCTACGAGATGAAGAACTACCCAGTAGTCCTCCTGAACACAGTCCTCTCCCCACTCTCTTTCCTGCTAGTCATCGCATTCGTCAGCAGGGGGCAGCTGATCGGCGAAGCGATCGAAGGCGGCTTCATAATGAGCATGTTCCAGAGCGGCATGTCTCTGCAGGGGGACCTCTCTCACCTGAAGAACGATTTCAAGCTCCAGGACATGGTTGTCAGCTCGCCGACCGCCCCGGCCGCCTACGTCAGCGGCATGGCACTGGCCGAGATCATCTATTCCCTCCCGGCCCTCGTCGTGCTCACAATCCTCGCTGCAATCTACATCCATCCTGGGGTGGTCCAGGCTCTTGAGCTCCTTTGCGTCTTCCTTCTGATGTTCCTCGCATCTGTGACTCTCGGGTTCACCCTTTCCACCTTCTCGAGCGACATTGTGCAGAGCTTCGCGTTCTCAAGGCTGATTTCCACGCTCTTCTCGACCCTCCCGCCTGTCTACTATCCGATTACCTACATACCTCTCCCCTACAGGTACATCGCTTACCTCTCTCCAACCACCTACGCCGCGGAGATAGCGCAGAGTGCTGCCGGTCTCGTCCCGCTCTCGACAATCGAGACAGCGGTCGCTTGGGTCGTCATGCTCGCAGTCGCTGCCGTCTTGTCGCTCATAGCCGTGAAGAAGGCGAGATGGAGGGAGGTCTGAAACGCCCCGCAAGATGGAACTGGAAGACCTGGTCGCAGTCCTAGTGGCGGAACACACCGAGATGAAGGCAGGACTGGAGAATCTCCGAAGCGCCTTGGAAGCTAGGGACTATGCGGCCGCCAAGGCGATCCTGGCGGGGCTCAAGGCCGTCTTCACGCGGCACATTGCGGACGAGGAGGCGCAGGTGCTCAAAGTCCTGATAGAAGCGTATGGGGTGAAGGGAGCAGAGGACGCGATCATGGTCTTCCGCCAGCACAGGCCGATGTACACGCTGATGGAGGCGATTGAGCGGTTCGCCGCGCTCTCCCCCGCCGAGCTCGAGTCGAAGGAAGAGGAGCTGAATGGGCTCTTCGGCCAGCACACTAAGGCGGAGGAGGAGCGCATCTTCCCGTGGGCCCTCTCGACCCACAGGTCAGGGACCCAGCATTAGTGCGGGGGGTGGGATTTGAACCCACGAACCCCTGAGGGACGGGATGTCCCATCCGAAGTATGGCCGGATCTTGAGTCCCGCACGTTTAACCAGGCTTCGTTACCCCCGCATCGCGCCCTATGCGAAAAGTGTGGATATAGGATGTACCCACACTTACTGGACGGTGGCTATCCTGCTCGTCTTCCTCAGCAGCCTGTGGGAGGCTATCTCGATGATGATGTTACAGTACCTGGCCAGTTGAGCGAAGTGCGATACCAAGACCCTGGCAAACCCGTACTCGCCAGTCTCCAGCATCTCGTGGGCTATCTCCTCCTCCAGCCTCAGCGTCTCCTCCACGAGCGCCGCTGACCTATCCAGCAGCTTGATGTCTGGCGCCAGCAGGCTCTCGACCGTGACGTTGAACGCCTCGCCCGCACTGGCAGCGAGCCCCCTGATCTTCTCCACCACGGCCAAATCCATCTTCGTCCCCTTCGACTTTAACCTGACCAGCTCCTCCGCTATGTCCAAGATTATGGCCCCAATCTCATCGAGCGTCTTCGCGCAGACCCTGTCGCCCGAGGCGTGGAGCGGCGACTCAATCCCTATCTCAGACGCCAGTTCCCTCCTGTTCAGTGCGACGAGCAGCTGCCTCGCTATCAGCCAGTAGAGTTCGTCGATCTCGTCTTGGACCCTCTTCACATCGTTCAGGCTCCCGGTCCTCTTCAGGTCCAGCGCCTCAACCACGTTGCCCAAGCTCTCTGAGACGAGCATCTGCAGCCGCTTGATCAGCGAATCGACCGGGAACTTGGTGGGGTCAGTGAAGCTCTGCGCGACGATGTGTCTGCTGTCAGACTCCACGACCTCCAGGCCGCGGAGCCTCTTAATCGTCTCGACAGCCTTGTCCACGGTCACCCTCCCGAGCGGGTTCCTGCTCACTATCTCTATCCTGTCGTAGCCAAGTGCGTACGAGCCGATGATGAGCCTCGCAAGCATCTCCCCGCTGCCCACCTGCTCCGCCCTGATCATGACCTTGCTCGACTTCTTCGCGCTCGTTGCAGGCATGAGCCTGAGCGTCCCGTCAGCGTCCTGCCTGAACAGGAGGCTGTCGCCGGGCCCCAATCGCAGGTCCTTGGCGAACTCTTTGGGTATCGACACCGATAGCGTCGAGTAGCCCACCTTCTGCACCTTCCTGAGCTCGTCCACGCGACCCAGCTGTAGTATATACTATATATACCATAGTCTTAAACGTCCGCCGAACATTCTCGCAAGAGATAACGTTTGAAGAGGAACGATTTCTCTTGGATGATCGGAGGCGTACAGGGCAGCGGGGTCGACACCTCGGCCAACATCTTCTCCAGGGCCGCCGCCGCCGGAGGCCTCTATGTCTTCGGCAAGAGGGAGTACTACTCGAACATCAAGGGTGAGCACAGCTACTTCCAGGTCAGACTCTCCAAGACCCTGATCAGGTCCCACGTGGACACGGTCGACATGCTCGCGACCTTCGAGGAGGAGACGATCTTCAGGCACGCCCTCGAGGTCCGAAAGGAAGGCGCGATAATCTACGACCCGGACCAGGGGATGAAGAGACTTGCAGACATACCGACAATCGAGCACAATGTAACTGAGTCCCTCGCCAAGAAGCTCTCGGGCAGCGACCTCTCGGCCGATGTCAACGGAATCCTGGAGCTAGCGAGGAGGGGTGGCGTGCACGTATACTCCATTCCCTACACAGACCTCCTCAAGAAGGTCGGCGAGAAGTGGGGCGAGACCTCGCTCAGCTCGCTGCAGAGGATGCTCAACGTCCTGGCAGTGGCTGCGTCGTTCGCACTCCTCTCCTACGACGAGGGGCTGGTTAAGGAAGCAATCAGGAAGCAGTTCAAGTCCAAGCCCAAGGTGGGGGACATGAACGCAAGCGCCGTCACTTTCACGTACGAATACGTCAAAGAGAAGTACAACGGCGGGTTCGGCTACAAACTCCAACCATCGAAGCCAAGCGAGACGCGCCTCTACGTCAGGGGAAACTCCACCGTGGCGATGGCCAAGGAGCTCGCAGGCTGCAGGCTCCAGACGTACTATCCCATCACTCCCGCCAGCGACGAGAGCGAGTACCTCGAGGCTCACGAGATAATCGACCTTGACGGCTCCGCTGGTCACGAGAACCCGCAGGTCGGAGAGGTCCAGACGATGCAGAACAAGGGCTCGATAGCAGTCGTCCAGACCGAGGACGAGATTGCGGCCATAACGATGGCCATCGGCGGCGGCCTTGCAGGCGTGAGGTCTGCGACCTCCACGTCAGGTCCCGGTTTCTCTCTGATGGCGGAGGGGCTCGGCTGGGCGGGGATGAATGAGGTCCCGGTCGTGGTCACGTTGTATTCAAGGGGCGGTCCGAGCACCGGCCTCCCGACCAGGCACGAGCAGGGCGACCTCAGGTTCGCTCTCCACGCCGGCCATGGCGAGTTCCCCAGGATGATACTCGCCAGCGGCGACCTTGAGGAGTCCTTCTACGACACCGTGAGGGCGTTCAACTACGCGGAGAAGTACCAGACTCCAGTCATCCACATGGTCGACAAGGCTCTCGCCAACTCCGACTCGACCATGGAGATGTTCGACGTCAACAAGGTAAAAATCGACAGGGGGCTGCTCCTCAGGGGCAGCGCGCCGGGCGCTGAGAACGGCGAGTTCAAGCGCTTCCAGCTCACGCCAAACGGCATCTCGCCCAGGCCGGCCTTGGGCACAAAGGGCGGCGTCTACTGGAACACTGGCGACGAGCACGACGAGCACGGCCACATCAGCGAGGACCCGACCAACCGCGATGTGATGATGGAGAAGAGGATGGGCAAGTTGGTCCTAGCAGACAAGGAGATACCGATTCAGGAGAGGGTGAACTTCTTCGGCCCGGAGAGCGCAGACGTGACGATCGTCAGCTGGGGGTCCCCAAAGGGAGCGATTCTAGACGCGATGGATTGGCTCAAGGAGGACGGAATCAAGGTGAACTTCCTCCAGATCAGATTGGTCCACCCATTCCCCACCGAATACGTCACCAAGGTGCTCTCGAAGGCGAAGAGGATAGTGGGAGTGGAGATGAACTACTCAGGGCAGCTGATAGGGATACTCAGGGAGAGGACATGCATCCCGGTCGAGCAGCTCGTCGTCAAGTACAACGGCAGGCCGATGTCGTCGGAAGAGGTCTACGACGCGATCAAGATGATAGCACAAGGAAAGGCTCCGAAGAGGATAGTGTTGAACCGTGGCGCTTAAGCTCTCAGACCTGAAGACGACGGCGCACAACGACTGGTGCCCCGGCTGCGGAGACTTCGGCATCCTCAACGCCGTCCAGATGGCGCTGGCCGAGATGAACGTCGACCCCACTCAAGCGGTCGTAGTCTCCGGCATCGGCTGCTCCGGCAAGGTCCCCCACTTCGTGAAGACCTACGGCGTCCACACTCTCCACGGCAGGTCGCTACCGTTCGCCACTGGCATCAAGCTCGCCAACCCCGACCTCGAGGTCATCTGCGAGGGGGGAGACGGTGACGGCATGGGAATAGGCGCAGGGCACTTCGTGAACTCCGGGAGGAGGAACGTGGACATGGTATACATCATCCACGACAACGAGGTTTACGGTCTCACAAAGGGTCAGGCGGCGCCGACGATGAAGCTCGGCATGAAGACGAAGTCGCTCCCCCTGCCGAACATCAACCAGGGCGTCAACCCGCTGATGCTCGCCATAGCCTCGGGGTACACGTTCGTCGCGCGCGGCTACTCGTACGACGTCAGGCACCTGAAGGACCTGATAATCAAGGCGGTCAGGCACAAGGGCTTCGCCTTCCTCGACGTCCTCCAGCCGTGCCCAACCTACAACGACGTCCAGACAAAGGAGTACTGGGCCGGCGAGGGGCGCCTCGACGCGAACGGCCGCATGCAGCCGAGGACGTACAAGCTCGAGGAGACGGGCTACGACGGCGTCGTCCACACCAGCGACGAGGCGGAGATGGAGAAGAAGGTCGGCCAGGCTGTGCTCAAGACGTTCGAGTTCGGAGACCGTACGCCAATCGGCGTCTTCTACCAGAACGAATTCGTCCCCACATACGAAGAGAGACTGACCGGCAGGATGCCCTCCTACAGGACCAATCCACCAGCGAAGCAGGAGATAGCGAGGCCAGACGGCACGCCTTTAGCTAGCATCAGGAAGATGCTCGACGAACTCCGTGTGGCGTAGGCCAACATCTTATCAACCGCGCCCCTACTCGCCGACCGTTGATCATAGCAGTCGGCACCAAGAATCCGGCCAAGTTGGAAGGCATCAGGCGCGCGTTTACGCAGTATTACGACGACGTCAAACTGCGCCCGGTTGACTCCTCTTCGGTGGCCAGACCGCAGCCCGTCGGCCTCGTGCAGATGGTCGAGGGAGCAATCGCGAGGGCCAGGTTCGCAATATCAAACACGGGCGACGATTTCGGCGTCGGAGTGGAGGCTGGTATCTTCATGATAGGCGACGGTTACTTCGACCACCAGCAGGCGGCGGTGGTCGACTCGAAGGGCAGGGTCTCCCTCGGCCACTCTGCCGGCTACCCACTTCCGCGCGGAGCCATGGAAAGCATGGTCAAGGATGGCAAGGAGCTCGAGCAGTTCGCAGAAGCGCTCAGCGGCGTCGGACAGATAGGCGACAAGGGCGGGTTGGTCCATTACCTGACGAAGGGGAAGATGACGAGGGCAGACCTCACGCAGCAGTGCGTCACGACTGCGCTCGTGCCGTGGCTCCACCCCGACGTCTACTGGCCCTGAAATCTTTTAATCGCCACAGGCCTTGCGACCCATCGTGAAGTTCAAGCAACTCTTCCGAGGGAAACCCATCATCGGCATGATCCACATGCCCCCGCTCCCGGGCGCCCCGGATAACACGATGTCCATGAATGAGCTGACCAAGTTCGCACTCTCCGAGGCTGACAAGCTCGAGCGGGCCGGCCTCGACGCATGCATAGTGGAGAACGTGGGCGACACGCCGCTGCTCAAAGGTGACCTTCCTCCCTACACCATCGCGGCCATGGCCAACGTCACGAAAGAGGTCGTCAAGCACACGAAGATGAAGGTCGGAGTCAACATGCTCCGCAACGCGTGCGAGGAAGCGCTCTCCGTGGCCCACGTGGCCGGCGCACAGTTCATCCGCTGCAACGTCCTCATCGGCGCGTACGCGACCGACCAGGGCATCATCGAGGGCTGCGCAGCGCGAGTCGCCCGCCTGAAGAAGGAGCTCTCCTCCGAGGTCCTCGTCTTCGGGGACGTCCACGTCAAGCACGCCTACCCGATCTTCAACGTCGAGATAGAGTACGCCGCCCAGGATTTAGCGGAGAGGGGAGGCGCTGACGCCGTCATTGTCTCCGGCCCACGCAGCCCAGTCCCACCGTCTTACGAACGCGTCAGGAAAGTGAAAGGCGCCATCACCAAGCCCGTCCTCATCGGGAGCGGCATCGGCCTCTCCAACGTCAGGAGGTTCTACGACATCGCGGACGGCGTCATCATCGGCGAGCCCGACTTCAAGGTCGGGGGCGTGTGGGGCGGCCCGAGCGACGAGAAGGCCTACGCCAAGGCAGTCAGGCTCTGCTGGAGGTAGCGCCCCCGCACGCTCGCCATTTCATATTGCACACTCCCTGGTAATTCCTTCACGAATATTCGGCCTCCCGTTGCCCTCAGGGTGTCGAATTAACACGATAACGCATATATATCGACCCAAGGCCTCGCGAGAATTTGCGCATTAATTGGCGGCGTCTGCCTTGAGCAAAGGGCCGAGCCCGAACGCCATGAGATGCATGACCTCCAGGTGCGCGTACAGCATGGAGATCTAACGTAACGAGTTAGATCCGACGTGGGTTGTGCTTTACACCTCGCAGAAATGCGTGGTCGTACTCCTCGATAATTGACTCCGGTTGATCCTGCCGGACCCGACTGCTATCGGATTGGGATTTAGCCATGTTAGTTGTGCGCGCTCGGCTACGAGAGGCGCAGCATACGGCTCAGTAACACGTAGTCAACCTACCCTGGAGGTGCGGATAAACCCGGGAAACTGGGGCTAATACGCGATAGATGACCTCATCTGGAAGGAGAGGTCGTCCAAAAGGCGGCACGGGTATGCTCCGTGCCTTCCGCTCCAGGATGGGACTGCGGCCGATCAGGCTGTTGGCGGGGTAATGGCCCACCAAACCTGTAACCGGTACGGGCTTTGAGAGAAGGAGCCCGGAGATGGACACTGAGACAAGGGTCCAGGCCCTACGGGGCGCATCAGGCGCGAAAACTTCGCAATGCGCGAAAGCGTGACGAGGCTAGTCCGAGTGCTCCCCGCTGAGGGGGGCTTTTCTCGGCTGTAAATAGGCCGGGGAATAAGGGGAGGGCAAGTCTGGTGTCAGCCGCCGCGGTAATACCAGCTCCTCGAGTGGTCGGGACGATTATTGGGCCTAAAGCACCCGTAGCCGGTTCCGTAAGTCCTCTGTTAAATCCAACCGCTCAACGGTTGGCCTGCAGAGGATACTGCGGGACTAGGAGGCGGGAGAGGCGGACGGTACTCCGCGTGTAGGGGTAAAATCCTTTGATCCGCGGAAGACCACCAGTGGCGAAGGCGGTCCGCCAGAACGCGCTCGACGGTGAGGGGTGAAAGCTGGGGGAGCGAACCGGATTAGATACCCGGGTAGTCCCAGCCGTAAACGATGCGAGCTAGATGATTCGATCGCAGTTCGCGATCGAAGTGTCGCAGGGAAGCCGTTAAGCTCGCCGCCTGGGGAGTACGGTCGCAAGGCTGAATCCGAGGCGCCGGAGAGATCTCCGACGTTCGGCAGTTCACTTAAAGGAATTGGCGGGGGAGCACCACAAGGGGTGAAGCCTGCGGTTCAATTGGAGTCAACGCCAGGAAACTTACCAGGAGCGACAGCAGGTTGAGGGTCAGGCTGAAGACTTTACCTGACGAGCTGAGAGGAGGTGCATGGCCGTCGCCAGCTCGTGCCGTGAGGCGTCCTGTTAAGTCAGGCAACGAGCGAGACCCTTGCCGGTAATTGCTAGTCGGGGTAGCAGTATCCCGAAGGCTAGTTACCGGGACTGCCGCTGCTAAAGCGGAGGAAGGAGAGGGCCACGGCAGATGACGTTGCCTATGTTCCCTTAGATACGCTCCAAGCAATAACATCCTTGGTACGTAGAATTGCCTAACCTTCGTGCCTCGAAGACTGAGTTCACAAGACTCTTCAAAGAGGTCCGAAGGCTGACAAGGAACTTCACGTGCTTCGAACCGGAAATGCTTACGGAGAAGCCACGCAGGATTCTCGTTCTGAGAGTCATGCTAGGCCTCTCTCAGCAGCAATTCGAATCAATTCTGGGTCGGAGCCACGGAAACACCACCAAGTACGAAACCGGTCTCATACCGACAATGAGGTCGGACACCGCTTCCAGGATGATCAACACATTCATCGAACGCAAGCCCGCGAACAGAGGTTTGCGGGACGCGCTCCAGCATCTGGAGACACTCAGAGCCGAGTCGAAAGGATGGTTCCAAGCTCACGAAGGCGAGCAACGCGCGACTTCCGCTGCCCGCAAGGGTGCGGTATCCCTTCTAGCAAAGATCGCCACTGACCAAGAACGAATGGTCATGGTTGCTTTGGCTAGGAAGGAAATTGTCGCGAAAACGAACCTTCCTTTGGACGCGAACAACAGTGTCACAGCAGACATCTACATCGACAGACCGTCTCAAACGGTCATCCAGTGCAGAAGAATCAAAAGTCGAAATCGCAATACGCACAGGCGGGCAATCGAAGATTTGGCTTACCAAGGATTCAGAATACGGAAATACGTACCCAAGGCGAGAATCGTCGCCTTCATAGAATCAGACACTCCCCTTACGAACGGAGAATCATACCTCCTAAGCGAGTCGTACGATTCATTCGTGAGGGATACAGAATCGCTGTTGAGCTTACTGCTTGGAACGTAGGGGTTAGAACATGGACACGTCAGCCGAAGTCAGTATGCCCCGAAACTCCTGGGCCACACGCGGGCTGCAATGGTAGGGACAGTGGGTCCCGACCTCGACAGAGGAAGGCAATCCTCAAACCCTACCCCAGTTGTGATTGAGGGCTGAAACCCGCCCTCATGAATATGGAATCCCTAGTAACCGCGTGTCATCACCGCGCGGTGAATACGTCCCTGCTCCTTGCACACACCGCCCGTCGCTTCACCCGAGTTGGGTTTAGGCGAGGCCAGCTCTTGTTGGGCTGATCGAACCTAAGTTCGGCAAGGGGGGAGAAGTCGTAACAAGGTGGCTGTAGGGGAACCTGCAGCCGGATCACCTCCTTAGAAACGAACTCGGGGAGTGCGACCACGCACTGCAACGAGGAAGTATCTATGTAAAGCACGATCCATGGAAGATGCAACACCACGTCGATTCGACTAGGTGTGAAGGGCCAGCGGCCCGCCCGCAAGGCGGAACCGCGATTAAGCCGTGCATAGGGTTCGCGCAAGCATCCGCCGGGATGTTTACTCATCCGTACGCAACGACGCCGTATGGTGGATGACTTGGCTTGGGTGGCGAAGAAGGACGTGGCAAGCTGCGATAAGCCCAGGGGAGGAGCATGCAGCCTTTGATCCTGGGATCTCCGAATGGGTTAGAACCTACCGGGATTGCCGCAAGGCGTTCCGGTGCTCCGCGAGGAGCGCGAACGCTGGGGAAGGAAACATCTGAGTACCAGCAGGAAGAGAAATCAATTGAGATCCCGTTATTAGCGGCGAGCGAAAACGGGAAAGCCCAAACCGAATCCCTTGCCGAAAGGTAAGGGAGATGTAGGGTTCGCCGCCGGCGCTTGCAACCCTGGAAAGGAACGGCCGAACTCGCCTGGAAAGGCGGAGAACACAGTGTGATACTCACGTAGGCTGGGCCCGACCGAGGTTGTGTCGGCGACAGAGTACCTGGCCTCGTCAATGGCTAGGGAAGACTGGGGGAAAGCAGCCTCCAAGGCTAAACACTACCCAAGACCGATAGAGAACTAGTACCGCGAGGGAAAGTTGAAAAGTGCCCCGAAAGGGGTGTGCAAAGAGCCTGAAACCATACGGTTACAGACGTGCGCGGCATGAAAGGAGTACGATCCTTGAGCGAGTTCCCGCAAGGGAGCTCAATCGGGGGTAAGCGCTCCGGTGTCGCGCATTCCGTCTAGAATTTCAGTTGAGGGGCGTTTAACTGGATGAGGGCATTCAGATGCTGGCGTGACGAACGAGAGTCTAGCATACATTCTAGGATTCACATTCGGAGATGGCAGCATCTCCAGGGTCGGGTTCTCGGTCAGATTATATGACCAGAATCTCCACTTCGTAGAATCTGTCTTGAAGCCAAGATTCATCGAGTGTTTTCGCGAAGAACCAAAGATTTACCACGATGTCACAAACAACTCGTACACGTTATACAGGAGTTCGAAAGCCATGTGGAGCAAACTCCACGAGCTCGGAGTCCCTGCAGGCACGAAGGCGAGAATCATCGTTGTTCCCAATTCAATCTCTTCATCAAATGCCGGAACAAAATCCGAATTCCTCAGCGGAGTCTTCGATGCAGAGGGAACAGCAGTTACTTTCAAGGAAGTCGACAGACACCCGAGAGGCTATCGAAACTTCGCGGTCAAAATGTACAGTCCACGGTTCATCGATGGTCTCAGGAAGCTATTACTCGAAGTGTCAGACGAGTTCAGGCCCAGAGTTTATCATTACGCTTATGGCTCGATTCTGAGGTTAAACGGGAAGAAACAGATGGAACTCGTATCGTCACGTTTGCGTCTGATGCACCCTCGTTTCAGTCCGCCTGCTCGCTGATCTAGAAACACGGGCCAGGGAGTTAATTGTCATGGCGAGCCTAAGGGTTCGAAGCCCGGAGGCGAAGCGAAAGCGATTCTCCGCAGCCCCGCAAGGGGTCAGGGAGGAGGTGCGAAAGTGCCTTAAAGTCATGGCGGTTTAGACTAGAAACCAAGTGATCGTGCCCTCGACAAGGTGAAGCCGGGCGAAAGCCTGGTGGAAGCCTGAAAGGGTCTTAACGTGCAACTTAGTCCCCTGATCGGGGGCAAGGGGCCAAAAGCCTATCTAACTTGGTGATTGCTAGTTCCCACCGAAGCGGATCCCAGTCCTGTCTCCGTCGATGTTGCTGACGCTGTAGAGCACCAATAAGAAGACAAGGCTCCGAAAGGGGCCACCTTCCTTTTGAACTCCGAATGTGTCAGCGCAGAAGAAGCGGGGAAGCGGGTTTATGTGGGGTAAGCCTCATAACCGAGAGGGGATTAACCCAGACTGAAGTTAAGGCCCCCAAATGCGGGCTAAGTGTCAAGCCAAAGGGCGTCTTTGAGCTCAGACAGCAGGGAGGTAGGCTTAGAAGCAGCCACCCTTCAAAGATAGCGTAACAGCTCACCTGCCGAGCTTGAGGGCCCCGAAAATGGACGGGACTAAAGCCTGCTGCCGATACTTCAGACAACTTGTTTGAGACAAGTTTGTGGTAGGTGGGCGTGGAGATTGGGCGGAAGCCGGGCCGTGAGGTCCGGTGGACCGATTTCCAGTGCAGATCCTGGCAGTAGTAGCAGCCAAGTCGGGTGAGAATGATGTATTGGCGCATTAATAGGGTGTGCACCTCACTGTAGAGGTACCATTCCTGTGCTGGACCTGGGTGATTTAATCCCTGAAGCATTCGCAGGAATTCGAATCACCAAGGAAGCATCAAGCAGCGTCCAGCCTTAGATGGAATTCTGGTCCAAGAGCATGGGCATACCCCTGGCCAAGTTCAGGAAACCATCCGTCCGGCTCAAGGAAAGGGCCGGGCGAAGCGATTATGGTACAATTTCAATCCGGATAAACTCCGGAATACTGGGAACACTATTCGTTTTCTGGACTGACCAGCTGATGCGAGAATATACGTCCTCATTTCCTGACCGCCGCAAGGGCACGGGTTTCCTGGCAATGCGTCGTCAGCCAGGAGTTAGCCGATCCTAAGTGTATCCTCAACAGGGAAACACGAACCAGGGAAACTGGTCAAAATTCCAGTGCCTTTGACGCGTCAATCGCTCGCAAGAGCGGGAATCGGCTCCGATGCTTTGGGATAGGACGTGCAGAGTTTATCGCTCTGTCTAATCTTTCGAGCCATGGGGAGTGTCGTAATGACGAGAACCGTGGCGAGAGGAGAATGGCCGCCCGTTGGGGTGGTTCGCTCAATTCTCGGAGACCTTGAAGACGGAGTTGGAAAGACGCATCGAAGTTCGTACCCAGATCCGACACCGGTGCCCCTAGGTAAGAAGCCTAAGGCGTGTCGGGGAACTGTAGGTAAGGGAACTCGGCAAATAGGTCACAGGAGCTCGTTTTTTGTTGTCACCGCGGTGCTTTTATGGAAAAGCACATTCCCTTTACGGTGATAACTATCCGAGTTTACAAAATGCTTGCAGTGATACTGGCTGATGGTTCAGTTGACTTCGGTCCAAGATACACAACCACATTCACAGAACAACCGGAAGTAGTCCGCAGACTCATCAAGGAGTTCAGCTCGATAGACGGTCTCAAGATTGTCTGGAAGACGGACCGCCTATACAATTCACTACGGGCAAGGGCTTATGGGAAGGACCTTACGGACTTGATAGGTCGCCTCGTAAGAACTACAAGGACAAGGAAGTTCGAGACATATCCAAGATCGCCAAATGGTAAGATTGGATATCCAAGAATCAGACTGCCTCGTCCCATCTTCGACAACAAAAAGCTCGCATCAGAATTCCTGAAGTACTACTCCACTTGCGATGGTGGGCCTGAATTTCTGGTCTACCGGAGAACAAGTGGCTCCATACAATTGGGGACAGGAATTCAGATAGGTTGCTTCAATCCGCACCTCAGAAAGCAGCTCAAGACACTCTTCAATGGACTAGGCATCCAACTTTCAGAGAGGAAGGAAGGCCTGACAATCAAATCGCTTGAAGCCATGGAAAAGTTCAGGGAATCCATCGGATTCCTGAAAGAGTCCAAGGTCAGAAGAGGCAAGCTCTTCCGTGGTTTTCCGAAGAACGATGTCATCGACTTCATGATAATCTGTCGTCGAATCTCCGTGAAGAGACAGTGGATCAATCCTAACTTCAGCAAGACTGAACCGTTGGAAGGTTTCCTGCAAGAATGTTTACGCTCAATTCGAGATGCACGCAAGTTCAAGGATTTATTCCTTCGAATCGGCGTGGATCTCAACTCCGAGCTCATTGGACCTAGCTGAAATCAGCCACGTACGTTAGCTAGAAGTGGTGCCTGCGTTCGTCATGAGAAATGGCGTTCGCAGGTTGCAATAACAAGGGGGTCCCGACTGTTTACTATTTCGCGCATGCCTCTCAAAAGGGGGTATCGCGAAGTAAAGAATCAGCACGGGCCTCTGACAGAGAGCCACGACTGAGGTAAGAAACACAGTAAAGCGCAAGTCCGAAAGGATGTGTACGCTTTATGAATCCTGGCCAGTGCAGGTACCTAAAACCCGGGTTCAACTGGGCTAAGGGCCTGTAAACGCCGGGAGTAACTCTGACTCTCTTAAGGTAGCCAAATGCCTTGTCGGGTGAGTTCCGACGTGCATGAATGGACCAACGAGGGCCCCGCTGTCCCTATCTACGACCCGGCGAACCTACGTAAGGTGGACGAACAGTCCATCGACTTCCATCGGGGAGAGAAGTCCCTGTGGAGCTTTACTGCAGCTTGTTGCTGCGATGCGGTTGCGGTTGCAGAGTGTAGCTGGGAGCCTTCGAAGCGCTGCCTTCGGGTGGCGTGGAGGCAACAATGTAACACCAGCCTCTCACGACTGCGTCGCTAACTTCCAAGGAAGGACAACGGCAGGTGGGCAGTTCGGCTGGGGCGGCACCCTCTTGAAAAGATATCGAGAGGGCCCTAAGGTCGGCTCATCCGGGTCAGAAACCGATGAGCAGAGCAGCTTAAATTGCCCTCAACCACAGATATATTGAGCAATGTCCGACAACATATACGCTGTGGCCGAGGACGATTTTCACACAAAACTGTGGAAGCGGCTCCTTGAGAAAGGAACCGTCAAGCATGCCGCCGACAGTCTCAAACTGAGCTCCAAGCAACTGTATAGGTGGAAGGAGGGCGAAGCTTGCTATCCGCTTTCAGCATTGAACAAACTTTGCGACTTGGCCAGGATGAAGCCAAGGATCGCATACATCAGGACAAGGTACGACAGCGAAAGACTATTCGAACCAAGGGTCGAACAGAAGTTGAACCGGGAGTTCGCAGAATTTCTGGGTCATCTACTGCACGATGGTGGAATAGACACAGACCGGAGGGTTCACTACACCTCCGACGAAGAGTCACTCCTGAACAGGTTCCGACGACTGGTCGAGATCTGCTTCGGAAGAACACTGGTCAGATCGCGCCCAAGTGGCGTGGCAACGACACTCTACTACCCTGCAATCATCGGAGTGCTGCTGGAGAGGAACCTTGGGTTGCCGAAGGGCAGCAAGGTCCAATCCGACATCGGCATTCCAGAATCGATCAAACGAAAGCTGACAACGCGGAACTTAATAGTTCCATACGTTGCAGCAGCATACTACTGCGATGGCGAAAGCGGGAGGGCAAGAATAGCGCTCGCTTCGAAGGAAACAACGAAGCCACCCAGATTGCTTAGAGACCTCGGAGACTTGTTGGCAGCCCTGGACTTCAAGACAATCAGAATCTCGCCGTCTTCGAAATACGCTACTCAAAGTGGTGTGCACAGAAGATGGGTTCTGAGCTTGAACAACAGGAAGGAGGGAAAGCGATTCCTCCAAACAGTTCACGATTATCGCTCTGCTAACATCGGCTGGAACTCCGGAGTTGACGGCAAGGCGAAAAGCCGGCCTGACTGGGCGCTTAAACGCAGAGCGTCCAGCCGCGAAAGCGTGGCCTAGCGATCCTCCGTGTCCTCACTGTTGGGGGCCGGAGGTGACAGAAAAGTTACCCCAGGGGTAACAGGCTCGTCGCGGGCGAGAGCTCCAATCGACCCCGCGGTTTGGTACCTCGGCCCATTTGTGGGCCTTGGGGCAAGATCGTGGTAACGCGATTGAAGTATCCGCAGAAAAAATACGAGTATCGGCTTATATCGGCGAAACCCGACCTCCTTTATCCAGGACGCCCTTCGGGGCGCTTTGGGAAGAGCGGGAGAGGGCAACGCCGAGGGAAGTCCAACGGGACGAAGCACTCCGAAACATGGAAGGTTCAGCGGTGTACGGCGGACCAGCAGCAGCATTCGTCGAGCGTGCAGCTCGGGCAGTCTCTGGGCGACTTTGCCTTTCGGCATTCGTCTGGGGAGCACCCGCAGTCGGCGCACTTGATCGTGCTCATGCAGGTTCGTCCGGAACGCCGCGACAAAAAGATGTGGTAGCATACGGCGGTAGCAGCGCGAGATTTCACGGTCCTTACCCAGACATCGATTCAGGGAAGCACGGATTCCGCGACAGGCGGCTCGCCAAATTGGACGGCGTCAACGAGTCCGGCGACCCCGGCCGCTTCAAGCATCGATTCAGCAAACCTCGATTCCAAGGGCCAAGAGTCTCAAAGCTGCTAACATCCCGGATGCCACCGAAAATCAGCGAGAGGAAACGACCTAACCGTTGTGACCCCGTAACGACTGAGCGCGCAGAAGATGTGCGTAATGAGATGGCTCGGAGGGCAAGCTCGAGTATCCCGCAAGGGACGCGTCACGTTCCGACGTGCCGCGACATACGCTCGGGTGCGCCATTCAAAACTCCTGCCATCATACGCCGACCCCCCGTTGTGCGCGGGGGTGAAGACATAGTCTAACTCCAAGAGTAATCTTGGGCAAAGTTGCGATGTCGGCTCTTCCCATCCTGGTCCTGCAGCAGGGGCCAAGGGTGGGGCTGCTCGCCCATCAAAGGGGAACGTGAGCTGGGTTTAGACCGTCGTGAGACAGGTCGGCCTCTACCTGATGGAAGCGGTGGTTCACTGAGGGGAAGCCCTGCCCAGTACGAGAGGAACAGCGGGGCGTTGCCTCTGGCGTACCGGTCGTCCGAGAGGGCGCCGCCGGGCAGCTAAGCAATCGTGGATAACCGCTGAAAGCATCTAAGCGGGAAGCCACTCCCGAGAAGAGTGAGCCTTTTGTCCAAACCTCTCTCCGCAAGGAGGGAGGGGCGAACAGAGAAGGGATCCAGTAGAAGACTGGTTTGAAGTAGTCGCGGTGTACGCAAGAAGCCCGCAAGGGCGACTTGTTCAGCCGGTCGACCAACTATCTCCCAACGCAGGATGGGTATCTCCCGGCGGAGGCGCAATGAACCCTATGCGCGGCAACGACTCTTCTGATTTGGAATCGAAGATATCATACAAACCAAAGCACACGGAAGTCACGCACGGAGCTTTGTTTTCCAGACGTAATGAATGGTTATAATTAGCCGGAGACCGAACCGTCCCCATGCCAGCTCTGCCCGAGGTGGACACAGTAAAGCTGACGGCGCTGTTGTCAGAAATGCATAATGGGACTCTGCGCATTCCAGACTTCCAGAGAGCATTCATTTGGGGTGAAGAGCAAATCATGGAGTTTCTCAAGAGTATCAGTCTTGGGTACCCGATTGGATCTATTCTAGTTTGGGCTACTACCGAAAGGCTGAAAGAACTGAACCCCGCGAGGCTGGCATTACAAGATCTGAAAGACGGCATTGAGGCTCGGTACTTACTTGATGGACAGCAGCGACTTGTTACGCTTCTAACCATTCTCAAGAACAACCTGCAGATAGGTGGCCGCAAGCACAACCAATACAGGGCGTTCTACAACCTTGCAACGAGGGAATTCAAACTAATCAACAAGAATGACTTGGTAGGCAACACGGACGCAACGAACGACAAGACGATGTTGCCAGTGGACGAAGCAATCAAAATCGACTGGCCTTCAAAGAGTTCCTCCATGAACATGGGCGTTCTGAAGAAACTCGAATCCACCATCGCTCACGATGACA
The DNA here is from genome assembly GCA_032906765.1 of Nitrososphaerales archaeon. Taxonomy (NCBI): domain Archaea; kingdom Thermoproteati; phylum Nitrososphaerota; class Nitrososphaeria; order Nitrososphaerales; species Nitrososphaerales archaeon. Next base: position 182,253 of record JAJTZB010000004.1, on the reverse strand, counting down.
ATATCCAATCGTACATCCAACTGTATGAACGGTTCACCCAATTGGCATTGCCTACGGTTATCGTCAGGCAGGATCTGGGAACTGCCGCAACAATCTTTGAGAGGACGAATAACACCGGAACGGTACTAACAGTAGTAGACCTCATGGTAGCGAAAACATACACAGAGAAATTCAATCTGAGAAATAGGATTAATGATCTCACAGGCTTCCTTGACGCCCGCGGGTTCTCCATTAGCGATAGGACGATTCTACAGTGTTTCTCAGCATGCCTCAAAGGCGGAATCTCTCGAGAGCACATTCTGGGTTCGGGAGAAAGGCTCGAGGCGGAGTGGAACATCATGGAGAAGTCACTGAAGATTGCGATAGACCGAGCCAGAGACACCCTTGGTGTTCCTACATCGAAGTTCCTTCCCTATGACGTGATGCTGGCTCCTTTGACAGCCTTCTTCTACAACAGACCCGCTACGAGTGTTGACCCGACAACGGCACGAAAGCTAAAGCGCTATGTCCTCCACGTTGGATTGTCTGAGAGATACGTTCAAGGACAGAATCCCAAAGCTGAGGCTGACATCACTGAGATGAATGCGCTGAAGTCTGACAACTCACACGACCCCTTCACCGAGATTCAAGTGCTAGACGCCAAGAAAGTAAGGGAGTCCGAGTTCAGTGCGCAGTCTGCAGTGAGTCGAACGATCCTTTGGATTCTAGGGAGCAAAGAACCATTGAACTTGGTCAACAACACAAGAATCAACTTAGGGACAAGTTTCGCGGAGGTGAACAACAGGAGCCTCCATCACATCTTTCCAAAGGACTTTCTACAAACAAAGTACGGTGGTGACAAGGATTTCGAGAAAGAGGTCAAACCATACATCAACAGCATGGCTAATATTGCTCTTGTGCCTTTGGGAGATAACATCGGATTCTCGAACCGACCACCCAGCGAGTACATCACTGAGCTGCAAAAGAAGAACAGCCACCTCTCGGAAGCACTATCAAGTCACCTCATAGGCGACCTCAAGGAGTTTGGAATTCTAGATGATGACTTCGAATCCTTCTTGCACAGGCGATCGTCTTTGATTGCCGATACAGCGAAGGCCCTAGTGTCAGAGCTCATGAGCTGACGACTGTCTGGCATTGGATTCCATGGGATAGTTACGCTGCCCTCTCCACGCCAGGATGGGAAGGGATGAAACCAACAGCCAGAATCATACGATTTTCTCGGCGGAGGTTCAATGAACACCTGTTCACGGCGAGGCTTGCCTGTCACATGTTAATGTGTCTCAGAAGAGTTTGGAGAAAGGTTCTCAGAAGAGACTCGCATACGCACCAGGAATCGCCAAGATTATCATCAAACACTCGTAAATAACATTCCGCTTATACCAAGCGGGTTGGATCGCCTCGAACTCATCCATGGGTTCATCCGCGATGATAACAATCTCGAACTGCTAACTTCCTCCCCATTCGATCAAAAGAAATATCGTGACAAGAAACGAGAATACTTTCTGGTGAGGTACGGTGAGTCTGGACAGGGATACCCACGCGACAGCGAGATAGCGGCAGAGACGGTCTGGTTCCTCATCAGGAGGTCGCAGATAACCACAAGGGAGAAACTAGACGAGGTACTGTCGAACGGATTGATGAAGGAGAAGCGTCTCAATCCAGAGCCATTCCAAGACGCTATCGAGGCCAGGCACACAGGGCCAGATATAGACTACGCCCAGGTGCGGCGGGGCGATTTCTTGGAGTCGATTCGTGAACAGGTCCGTGCCCAGCTCGAGAAGGAGCTGAAAACACAGGGCACGAGGTTAGAAAACGAACGAGCAATCGAGGAGGCCGACCGGACACTCGAGGAGAAGATGGCCAAAATCGCTGCCCTTCCTTCAGTCATCGACGGCAAGGAGTTTCAAGAGCCAGTCAAGCTCCCCGAGGAGATTGACACGGAGGAGAGATTGGAATGGTGGGAAAAGCTACACCTGACCGCGAACCCGTTCAAGGAGAGGCAGGGGCTCTATGGCATCGAGCCTCAGCGCTTTGACTCGGTAATTGTCAAGACACCTTTGTTCCAGAAATACATTCGATACATGGACGAGCTGCCGCAGGAGCTATTCAAGAGTACCGTCTTCTTCGGGATATACGGTTCAGGCAAATCGGCCATCCTGCAGTATTTACAGCGCGCGGCGGCCCTACGTCAGATAGACACCGCGTTCCTTAGGCTGAGCGGCTACGGGAACTTCGACGGCTTCAGGGCCGCCTTCGAAGAACAGTTTGCGGCCGAACTGAGGAGAATTCTGGGGCTGGGGGAAAGCGGTCAAGAACTATCCCTGAAGGAGCTCATGAGAAGGTTGGGCCAGAAGCCGAAGTTCAACGGGATTTTGGTGTTCATTGACAATCTGAACAAGTTGGACGTTGATGCTCCTGCAGCGCTCACGTTTCTGAAGTACCTCCAGGCCCCGAAGGACGAGTACTTCGACGATGTATCTGGGAAATTGGGCTTCTACGTCGCAGGAGCTCTGTCCTGGAAGGAAACCATCTCCTCAGACTCGAGCTACTCCGCATCTCTGGTCCGCAGAGAGACAATAGCGCCGATCACCGTAGATGAGGCCAACGAGATGCTCAACAAAAGGCTGGAGTCGTTCTATCCCAACCCAGAAGTAAAGCGGGCGATAAGGGTGGACTATGTGGAGCAGGTCTACACCAACCTGGTGGTGCACAAAGAGGAGCTCACGTTTCGCAAGTTCATGGAAAGGCTCGAGTTCCAATTCGATCACGACGACTTCACCGCGCTCGCCTTCGACCCCGTGAAGATACCCGCGGAGATACTCTCGAAGATTAGAGGAGTGTTCCAACGCAACCAGACTCTCAGCAATCGGTTCAGGACGCTGCTGGAGGATAGAATAAAGGGCGACCAACGGAACAGGAGCATCTGTATCAGGCTTCTGACAGACATTTTCAGGAACGAGAGAACAAAGAGGCTAAGAGACGAAGACATCGCAGAGGCAAGGAACCTTCCCTATCTCAGGGAACTCGAAACGCAGGGGCGCCTGTTCTACCTCAAGGCGCTTGAAAGCGCCCTCTTGATTTCGAGAGTTGACGACGGCGACCACCAGCACTCGTGGGCTGTTTGCCAGGAGCTCGAAGACGTGAGCAAGGCGATTGCTGAGCAGTATCCACTTTCTCTGGACGACTACCTTTTCAAAATCTACGGCATCCCGCAGGTAATCAGGCAACAGTTCAGGATGAGCAAGGAGATTGAACAAATCAAGGCCTTCTCCGAAGAATGCGAGGCCGACTCCCGAGACATGTTGGCCAAGATACTGGCCCTACACACGGAGATTGTGGAAGCTCTGGCATATTACACGGAACGTACTACCAACCGAGAGGTATTGAGCAAATGCATCGAGTCACTGAACGTTCTGACTCAGTTTTTTGTCACCTTCGTAGAGCGGTCTGACGAATCTCCTGCCGACCATGTTGACCTCACTTTCTGGGAGAATTTCTGGAACTTCCCCGACGACGTCGCGGACTTTCAGAGGAGAATCATGGACGAAGAAGACTGTGTGCACCCGGACAACTTCTGGAATACCATCGGGAGCTATAACCGGGCGTTCAAGACCCTCTTTGAGTTCGTAAGAAAGGAATACCACGCCCTGAGCTGGGTCCACGTTAGCTCAAATGGGCTCGACAACGAAGACGCGAAAGCCCTGGTTGAGGCAAGAGACAAATGGATTGCGGGGAAGAGCGAGGAATGCGTCGGCGAACTCCGCGAATTCATCGAGAAGAAGACTCGAATCTTCGTGAACAACGTCATGACCTTGGTCTACGGGGACTTCCCCAACCGCCTCAAGCACGCAGACGCCAAGTCCCGTGAGAAAATCCTGGCGTCCGTCAACGCGAACCAACAGAGGAGAGCAAGCTGGTCTCGCGAGACTGACCTGCTCTCTCTCTCGGACCTAGTGAGGCTGATGACGAATGGTTCTGAAGACTCCCCGGGTTGCTGGCAACAAATCTTCTGCAAAATCTTCCATCCGGCGACGGTCCAAGACATCACAAGGTACCATGACAGCCTTCTGCGAGTAGAGGCTGGTCTTGCGGGAGGAGTCCAGACCCCCGGCAGGGAGGCATCGGATTTGAGAGAAGTAATCTCTCTTACCGCCGATTTGACCAGAAAGATGAATGCGGGCTACCTCCTCCTGCTGAAATCTCTGTATATCGTACCCGAAGGAACGGGCACGAGTCTCTACTTCAATCTGACGGGGCCGCCCAACAAGGCAGAACTCTCTGGAATTCCCTTCCAACTTAGCGTCGCCAAGACGGTGGTCGACGGGATGCCGCCGGGCAAGATTAGAGTAGGAGACGCAGAATTCATCCAAAGCTACTACTCGAGATCCGTTTCCTACAGAGATTTCTGTTTTTACTTAGCCGTTGAGCTGGACGAGGAGAAGGCAGGACAGTTAGGCCTAGTCGTGTCCTACTCGCTAGACGATGTGAGCGGAAGCTACATACACCTCAAGAGAATATTCAAGTTCAACAAAGAGAACCCGCCGCGCATCGCTTTAGCCCACTCCGGCAAAGACAGAGCGTTCGTCGAGAAGCTGGCGACGGACCTCCGGGGCTACAGGGTCGAGGTCTGGGCTGACAACTTCGACCTCAAAGATGGGAATCCAATCCGCCCTGTCAATCATCCGCAGATGGAGGAAGGCGACAGCCTAGGAGTCGTGCTGAGCCAAGACTCCGTAAAGTCGGCTTGGGTCCGGGAAGATCTCATCGTAGAACTAGTCAAAGAGCTAGAAGAGAAGAAGATATCGGTCCTCCCGATAATGTACAAGAAGTGCGAAGTTCCCGATGCAATCATCGGCAGATTCGTGATAGACTTCATGGGGAGCTACAAGAGAGGAGTCGAGGACCTCTTAACTCGGATAGAATCGGGCGCGAGGGCGAGGCCGCCGGAGAGAGCCCTTGTCTTCATAGCTCACTCTTTTGCCGACGAGTCATTCAAGAATACCCTGAGAGACGCGCTCCTGAAGAAGAACATGAGGGTGTATGCGGCAGAGGAGGAGTTGAGTCCAGGCACGCCGATTCAGGACAAGGTCAGGGTGAAGATCCAAGAGTCCGACTACGTCGTTGCAATTTACACGAAGGCAAATCCCTCAAGCGGCGTAGATCAAGAAGTCGGGATTGCTCTGGGTCTGGGAAAACCCGTAATCCCCATTATGGAGAAGGGGCTTCACATTGGCTTTACGATACAGCCGCTCGACAGGCTTGAGTTTGACCAAGCCGACTTCGAGGCAGTCTGCGGGAAGGTTGCGACGAAGTTGGCCGAACACAACTCTGGCATTGAACCTGCTCGTGCAGCCTGATTTGAACTGGAGCAATCCTTGCAACCCAGAGACACGCACTCGATAGCCTCTAGAATCGCGCGAAGGAACGAACTTTGGACGAGAGTCACCGTCCTCCTAGAGCTCGGCGGAAGCGTTGGCGTATCAATTGTTTCAGGTTGGAGTGCTGTCTTTGAGGTGCTCTCGCAGGGTCTCGTCCTGACAATAATCCTACTTCTAGTAGTAGGGATGGTAGCACAGGTTAGTCGCCAAATCTTCCGCTTTGAGAGAAAGTGGTTCGAGGCGCGCGCGGTCGCCGAGACAGCGAAGAGCATGCAGTGGCAATACGCCACGGCATCGGCTGGTTTCGAGACCGAAGACGATTCCGCTAGGAATCTTGTTGAACAAGTAACATTCGCCAGGTCTAGATACACCAAGACATTGGGTCTAGTCGACGCAGCAAAACTCGAAGACGAAACGACTGATACCATGAAACATCTGCGGCGTGCTCCATGGGAGCAACAACGCGAGGTCTACATCAAAGAGAGAGTTCTCGACCAGAGTAAGTGGTACTTGGCGAAAGCGAAACGAAACCAACAGCTGTCAACTGTCTATGCCTTCGCTGCGACACTCCTGCAGGGAGCTGGCGTAGTCATTGCAGTAGTGGGATTCTTAGAGGTTTCTTTCGGAGCATCGGTCCTCCTGACCATCATAGCCACAACCATCTCAAGCTTGATTGGCTGGGCACAAAGCAGACGTTACGACGAATTGGTGGAGCCCTACGAGTACTCACACGAATCACTCGAGGAAATCGCAAAAACAATGGAGGACGCAACAACGAAACAGGAGTTCCTTGGTCTAGTCGAAGAAACCGAGCGTCTGGTTTCTCGTGAGCATCAAATGTGGCAATGGAGAAGGGGGTTGAATCTCGAAAAGTTCTTGCAAAAATAAGTTCCAATAGATTCACGGTTCCTGCGCCATTGAACATTGTAGAGTTGGAAGAAGACTTGCTTCTTTCAGAGGGGAGCTTCACGGGACGAAGGTCACGCTGGGCCCGAGCCGCTGAAATGTGATAGTGGCCTTGCCACACGTCCTCGTAGGCAAGGTCTTGCACGGGCTCTGCCTCGGCGCGCATTCATTCCGGTTGGGCACTCCGACTGTCACGCAATAAGCCTCTCTAATCGCCCAAGCCAAATGTCCCGGCGGAGGTGCATGGAATCCCTCTCAATTCTGATTCTCCAGTTCTGCAATGGTTAAATCCAAAGCTCGTTCGTCGTCTACCGCAGGTTGCCCATACCAGCGCAGAAGGACGTCGAATTGCCGCTTCTCAAAGTCATAGCGGAGTCAGGGGGCGAGTTGAGGATGAAGGAGGCAGTACGACTGGTCACTGGATTGTTTCCCAACCTGACAACCGAAGACCTCAATCGCAAACTCCCATCGGGTACAGGAAACTACTGGACCAACCGCGTTCAGTGGGTGAGGCAACACTTAGTCAGCAAAGGAGAACTTGACAGGTCGACACGCGGGATATGGAGGATTACTGAAAAAGGAAGAAACCGCCTCCAGAGCGAATTTGGCCGAACAGAATCTAGAAAGGAAACAACATCTCCTATCATCTCCGCATCGAGTTCGGGTTCCGCGCTTCTTGCTACCATGTTGGTAGGTGACGAGGACAAACTGTACGAGCCGGCTTTACAATGGTTAGATGCAAACTGGGGGAAAGAAGTCAGAGATGACGGCGACGAGTATTGGGCTAGGATCACTGCATCGAAGGTGCGGAAAGGTCAGCTCGGCAAATGGTCAAGACCAGACATCACTTCAATCCAGGTAAGTCGCTTCGACGTGCTCCCGCAAAGATCTGTAGAAGTGAGCACTTTCGAAATCAAGCGGTTCTCTGATTTGACCGATTTGGCGAGCGTGTACGAGGCTGCCTCCCACCAGAGGTGGGCGCACTATACCTACCTAGTGGTGGAGGTTCCAGACATTGCCCATCCCATCCCCGAGTACTTGATTACCGAGGCCGCTCGCTTTGGAGTTGGTTTGCTAAAGATATATGTCGACTCCGCCAGCAAAGCATACGAACTTGAAGAGGTAGTTGGTCTCAAGCGCCAGAACCCCGAACCCAAAGAACTCGATCGGATGCTCTCTGATTTCTTCTCCTATAGCCAGAAAGATTTACGAAGATTTCGCGAAGTCGCCAGGTCATCTTAGTGGTGCTTTCTAGAGATATCAAGCGCTGAGGCTACTGGATGAGTGCTCCGGCGGAGGCGCAATGAACCCTCGACAAACCCTTATGCACGGTAGGAGCTCCACGAGCCTCTCAACTTTCATCGCGACCAAGCCGGGTTCTGTGTTACATGCCGTGTTGCCTCCGGAAAATGCTTGGTGAATCGGCGGCCCTGATTAGATTTAACACTCTCTAAACTCACACATGAGCGATGGAGATCCTAAAGGAGGATACTGGCGTCTCAGCCACTCCCTTCCTCAAATGGGCTGGTGGCAAATCTCAGCTCATTCAGTCTTTTGAAACCCGTTTCCCGAAGGCATTCGGAACGTATTACGAACCATTCCTAGGGGGCGGGGCCGTCTTCTTCCATCTCGTGAGAACCAACAGAATAACTCGCGCTCGACTCTCTGACTCGAACGCAGACCTCGTCGACTGCTACCTCACAATCAAAGACGATTTAGGCGGGCTGTCTTCTATCCTTCGTGACTTTCAACGACGCGTGAAGAGTCATGAAGAATTCTATTCCGCGAGAAAAAGATTCAACGAAATCAGAAGGCACGCGAGCATCAAGAATCGAACCGAAAGGTCTGCGCTCCTAATCTATCTTAACAGAACTTGCTACAATGGTCTGTATCGAGTCAACGCGAAGGGCGAATTCAACGTGCCTTTCGGCAAATACAAGAACCCAAGGGTCTATGATGAGAAGAACCTAGTCGCAGTAAATCGTGTGCTCAATATGCCTAGCATCTCTGTTCTTCACCGCGACTATCATTCCATGGCCGACGAACCAAAGCGAGGCGACTTCGTATACTTTGATCCCCCATATTTCCCGATAAGCAAGACTGCCAACTTCACGTCGTACACAGCTGTAGACTTCACGTGGGATGACCAGCGGGCCCTCTCAAGACTGTTCAACATCCTTGCCGGGAGGGGCTGCAACGTGATGTTAAGCAACTCGCCTCGCGTGAGGGAGCTCTACGAAGGTTACGATTACAGAATCGAGGTAGTAAAAGCTGGAAGGGCCATAAGCAGCATTGGTACAAAACGAGGACCAGTTGACGAGTTACTGGTCAGAAACTATTAGGAATCACGAACTCGAATTCAGGAGAACGAATTAAGGTTCTCGGCGAATGTATTGAGATTGTATACTTCACCGAAGCGCTCCAAAAGTCTCAGGAACATCCGCTTGCCTCCTGGCGATAGCCAATAATTCCCGTCAGTTATCCAATGAAACTCGAATTGGGTCTTCTTCTTTACAACGTCGTGAAGGATGACATATTCCTGCTCGTTGATTCCAATCTTTGTACCAGTGGTAGCGTAGAAGTTCACTTCGAACAGATGCTTTGGAATGCCTCCAACTACCAAAACAAAATCGAATCTCTTCTCTTTACCATTCAGTTCGCCCACTCCTTCCACCATCTTCTGTGCACAGAAGTATCGGCCCTGAGGGTCCAAACCAACCCTGCCCAAGTCTATCATCTTTGGTAACAAGGATCCAATTCCCAACTTCACGAGGGAAGGTTCCAGAGATCGAAACTTTCCAGCAATCAATGCCTGCTCAACTCTCCTTTGCGCGTATTCACCGTGCAGCCCCTTCGTATCTCTTGGAATCTGTTTGTTTTCAAGATACTTGATGCCATTCACGGCACCGAGCAGGTCATTTAGCTTGAGAACTCTAATGGAATAGTCTGCCAGTCTATCGGCTACTCCGAATTGGGTGCTCGTCATTCTTCGTGAGAAGACTCCGAATTCTTTCGATGCCTCGGATACGTATTTTGACACAACTATCTTGAAGATTCCAACGACCATCTCTCGCCCTAACCGTTTGCTGTTTGTCAGCAGGTCATCTAGGGTTACGAGTGAGCCACTCGAGGCCCGGGCCTCTTGCAAGACGAGGTCTTGGCAATGGGGGTCGTGTTGGATGTTACTGATGGCGTAGTCGTAAAGTCTGTTCACGTCGTCAACGTTCAGTCCCTCCTTGACATCAAAGAGGAAGTGCGTAAGTTGTGCATCGCTAAATCGGAACTGCTGGAAGAGTCCCTCAATCGCTTGAGCTCCCTGCGGGTTTTTTGCGAGGAACGCCGTCAATCGCTCAGTCTGCCAGGGAACGCCCCTCTGGAGGCCGGAAACGGCATCGCCGATTCTCGAGTAATCGAAATCGGAGCGTTTGAACTCCGGTAGATCGTCACGAAACTCAAAGAAAGAAACGCGGGAGGCAAAGAGAGAGTATTTCTCTTCGGGTGTCACGATCGCACTGCAGAAAGCTCGATCAGATCTTACTTAAGCTCGATCGTCTTGACAGTGGCGCTCTTATGTCCCAAAGAAGGTTATCAAAGCAGAAGAAAGGCAGGAGATCCCATTCGGCAACCCAAGTCCAACAAGCCGCTATTCCTGGCATGAGGCTGGTGACGCATCACGACTACGCCGAGTTTCTTCGACAGCATGACTCGGTTCGAATCGAGAACAAAGACGTCCAGCTGGTCAAGAATTGGAAGATAACCAAGTTTCAGCCCGACACGTACTCTCAGGAAGAGTGGACCGTATGGAGCTTCCCCGATCGTGGAGATTGGGCTACTCATGTAGGAAACTATCGGGGCAATTGGAGTCCGTTCATACCCAGAAACCTGGTTGACCACTTCACAAAGCCTGGAGACACCGTTTGCGATCCAATGACTGGCAGCGGTACAACCCTAGTGGAGTGCAAGCTGATGGGGCGCAACGCAATTGGGGTCGATATCAACCCCGACGCCGCAATGGTCGCAATTAACAGACTGGATTTTGATTACCCCGCAGATCAGCACCCGAAGTCAAAGATTGAGGTATACATCGGCGACGCTCGTTCGCTGGATGCAATCGAAGACTTGTCAATTGATCTTGTGGCCACTCATCCGCCGTATGCGGGTATCATACCATACTCAAACGCCCGGGTGCTGGGTGATCTCTCGGCCCTCAAACTCGAGGACTTCCTAGCTCAGATGGAAAAGGTGGCTGCGGAGTGCTTCCGAATACTGAAAGCGGATCGGCACTGCGCTATCCTGATTGGGGATACGCGCAAGCACCGTCACTACATCCCGATAAGCATCGGTGTTTTGGCCAAGTACTTGGAGGCTGGCTTCGTTCTTAGGGAGGACATCATCAAGTTGCAGCACAAGACCATGAGCACCCGCGAACGGTGGGGAGGTCACAAGTACGACTTCTACAAGATTGCTCACGAGCACCTCTACATATTCAGGAAGCCTGCCAGGGAAGAAGAAACAATCAGTCTCAAGTACAGCAAAAGGTGGTGGTAAGCAGTTCCCGGAGCGCCGACATTCGGACGCCGAGTCCTGTTGAAGTGTAACTACTTTATCATGACTACCGTTCGGAAGCCAAACTTCTGAAGGAAACGGGTGGCTTGGTCGGCTCCTTCATCGGCCCAGGGGAATGCTTCTGAGACTATGTGCGCGTCGTCAGCATCTTCAGTGGCTGAGTCGAAGACGTCAACGTAGACGTTAGTGCCCACATGCCTGTAGCTTTCGATGCGGATGTGCGCATCCCGAGTCCTGTCGGCGTTTTCTAGGTCCTTTCCTGCCCTAGTCGGAATAACCACCTCGAAGCGACCACCCATGTGGCCTGATCCAAATCCAGACACACTCATCTAATCCTCACAGTTCCTGCATCTCTTCGGCGGCACAAAGTGTGTCATCCCCAGGCCATCCACGACAGGCTCAAGCTCAACGAATCCGCTTTCGTGTCCCCTCTCCCCGCTTGTCATTGATGAGAATCGCCTGACGGCTGCTTAAAACAGGAGGCCATCGATTTCGAAATTGGTTGGGAGGGGTAAGCGAAAGAGAACTATAACCAGATTGGGATGACGAGGTCTTGCGTCTATGAACGCCGAAGCCGGAAATGCTTGACACGCGGCCGGGAACTCTAGACGAGCGGACATATACCAAGAGCTGTCAGCCCAAGGCCCTGTGAAGCTCGTAATCGAACTGAACCAGGACGCTGAACGGCTATTCGCCGAGGTCCTCGGCACAGACGACCACGGGGCAATCGCCGACGACATCCATGAAATCCTGTTAGCGGAGTTCGAGTGGAACTCCAAATACAGAAAGATTTGGCACGAGCTGGAGGATCCAGAGTGGTTCGTCTACCCTGTCCCAGACGCCTAGGGGAAATGATTCAGACCACGAAGAGTAGAAGCCCCACGGCGGCAAACACTGCGTTCAATGCCGGATTGGAATAGCTGAAGTGCGCTATGGCAATCCTCTTGGTCAGGAAGTAAACCCCTCCCTCGGTGATCGAATCCAGCAGCAGGTGAGAATATGCCGCGAGGACACCCGAGACTATGATTAACCATTCAAAGCCGGGGCCGACCAAGCCCAGGGCGGAGCCCGCGAGCCACAGCACGTACGCCGTTCCCGCTCCCCATACCGGTGCCGTGAAGATGGAATGGGTCAGAGGCGACCTCACACTCATGCCGTTCCTGCTGTCGTGCCCGGTTCTATTGCGACTGCTGTGCAAGGCGCAATTTCGAGGCATCCACTCTGAGGATTAGCGGCTCCCCGTCGTGTTCCGCGTTCCCCTTCATTGCTTCGCTTGCCTCGCCTTCCGTCAGTGAACGGTCGAACCTCAACCGCCCCCTGCGAGAGATGTTCAGGACGGCCATGAGGTCCCTATCCATCCATCTCTCGCACTTCTCACACCACAACTGGCGATGATGTTCCAAATCGCCACGGACTGGTAATTGGAGTCTCTCCCCGCATCTCACGCAGTCCATTGTGGTCCCTCTTGTATCATTCCGTGATAGAGTCACTACTGGCACCCCTTCCCACGCAGCCTTGTACTCAATCTGCCTCTTCACCTCATGGAAAGGCCATGAGTTCATTCGCCCTCTGAATGACCTCTCTTGACCGTTTCCCTTCCGATAGAGGTTGCGGATTCCTCTAATCTCCTCGAAGACTATCGCCTGTTTCTTCGCCTTCGCCTCCTGTACAATCCGTTTCGTTACACCATGAATGATTTGCTTCACCCGTTCACTCCTTCTCCTGCCATACTTCGAAGAGATTGATTGTCTGATCCTTACATCATTGCGCTTGAATGACCTGACGACACTCCTTGTATTTTCGGCAATCTGAACAATCTTGCTCATGTCATAGTAGGTGACCTTCTCAATGTTTCCTACAGCGAGGTTTCGGAGGTTCCTATCGATTCCAACTGTACTCGTGAGTTCACTCGGCTCCATATGTATCGCCTCCTTTGAGATGCAGAGCGACAGAGAAGTACAGGTCAAGGTAAAGGAATTGATTCTCAGCGTAGTGTCTGACAGAAATTGGAGGGTATGGGTGTTGAGAGGGATGTATTCGCACCGCTTATCTCCCAGCTGAACTCTGAGCATGCCATCTTGAATCTTGAGATGGTAGCAGGATACGAGAAGCGGCTTTGAAACATAAGGGCTCTTAGTATGAAAGCCTCGGTTGATTGACTTCTTACGAGCGGAGAGGATGCCGGCGGCCTTGCTAATCGCTGTCAGGCGGTAAGCCGAGTAGACCCCATACCTTTCGAGTTGACCGTAACACAGCAAGGATAGTCTCTTCATCGAGGGAGTTGCATGACTCTCATCCTCAAACTTCAATCCAATTCTTACGCAGTCGTTGACCATCTGGCGGAAGTCTTCCATGATTGACAGAACTTGAGGACTAGGCCGATAGAGCTGTTTGACCGACTTTCTAGCTTGCATTCTCCTTGAATTGAGATTTCATTTTAGCTCATAAGCCCCCATATCCAAGCAGCGCAACAGAACCCTAGGCGCCCTAGAATCGCCATGGATTAGCTCCTTGTCGTCCCCGCCTTCGGCCCGACCGCGCAGTGCTCAGTAATCATATAGACTTATATAATCAAACGACCCATTCCGTCGCATGAAGCCATCGGTCCTCAGCCCCGGAGCCGAGGGGCACTGGCCCACGCTCGAGACGCTGCTGATGATAGAAAGGACGATCAAGGAGTCCGAGATTCCCCCCAGGAGGACCGAACTCTGGACGTCTCTCCCGAAGAAGATGATGTACCAGACGTTCAAGAGGGCGATCGAGTACTTGGATGCCTCCGGCAAGATCATGATCGACAAGGAAGACAGGGTTGTGTGGGTGGCGGCGGACAGCCCGAAGCTGCAGGCCTTGTTCGACCGAGCGGTCAGGGTCAGATAGAAGGCTCAGTAGCCGAACACGACATGAGTTAGCATCTTCATCTGTCAAGAGTCACGGCATTAGAGTGAGGCCTCGCGTCTTGGACGACGATTCCGCCTTCTTGTGCAGCTTCTCATCCGTGGTCAGGAGCTTCGTCTTCGACTTCAGCGCAAGCGAAAGGAAGAGGGAATCGTAGGCAGTCGTGCCCTGCTCCGCTGCCAGTCTGAGAGCCTCCTGGAGGAGGTCCCTGCTCTGTGCGACGCGGCAGGAGCTGTCGACGAAATCCTTCGCCAGGGCAAGGGCCCTCGACGCCGTCTCCAGCTCCTCACCGAAGAACTTGACCCGCTTCCACGCGACGCTGCAGACCTCGGCGAACGCAAGGTCGAGGGTGTGGAGGTTCGAGTACTTCGCCAAGGCCGCCTCGACCTTTTCGGACTGAGAATCCCTGAAGAAGAGCGCTGCAATTGCAGCCGAATCCAGCACCACGTCAGTGGGCGTTCTCCCTGTCCTCCCTCACGATTTCCGCTGCGCTGACTGTCGCGCGCATCTTGGACCTGAGCTTTCTCCCCTCGTCGAGCTGTCGGGCCATCGTCTCCTCCCTCACCTTCTTCTCTAGGAATGCTCTTAGCTCCCCCTGCCAATCCGTCCCGTCAAGCTTCTGCAGGGCCTCCTTCAGCTTCTTTGGGATGCGCACGCTATACACGGTAGACATCATCTGTATACAGAAGCATGGCTTACTTAAAGTATACACAAGTCAGGGCGCCGGCGACGAGCACCACGACAAGCCCGAGAAGCTTGGCTGCGAGGCCGATGTCCCACCACCTCAGGAGTAGACGTTGGTCAGGAAGCGAAGCTGCGCCTTGCTCATCTCCACCTGCGGGCTGCCGACCGACGCGACAAGAACGACTTGGCCGTCTGACCCTTCAGCCGCCTGCGTCATCCTCTGTCCGAGAGTCTCTCCCGCCGTGGCTGCCATGCTGCTCAGGAAGGCCGTGTATCTGTCAGGCTGCGGCGTTCCAGTCCTTACCATGACAGCCTGCAAGAGGTTGCGTAGTAGAAGTGAGTCGCCGAGTCGTCTACCTGGCTCGGAGAACGCGGAGTTGCCACCCTTCCCCGGTGCTTCCCATTCGTAAATCTCGAACCTTCCGACGTAGCCCCCTCCGGCCTCCACCATGAGCGGCCCGTAATCCGCGGACGAAGCGAAGTCCCTGAGTCCGCTGACTTGTTGTCCTGTCTGCTTGGTTCCCAGCTTCGAGAGCTCGAACGCATCTTCTGAGTTCAGAGGCAGAAGGTAAACGCCCAACGTTCCCAGCGTCCTTGCCGCCGCCTTCATACACCCAAGAATGTCCTTCTCGGCTCCGCCTCTTCGGAGCGAGGCGACAGAGAAAATGAGGAGGACGCGGGGAGTCGGCGCAGGCAATAGCAGCAGTTTCCCGTCAATCCCCGAAAGGGCGCCCTCGGGGTCGCGCGTCGCGAACTTCGCTTCGGCCACCGCGAACCACCTGAACGGGACGAACCTTCCGCGCAGGAGTACAGAGTCGTCGACCGGCTTGACCCGCGAGGAGAGCCCTGACCCGAAGTTCGGCCTGAACAGAATAGCGAAGCCTGCCACCACGAGCACGATCGGCGAAAATATCCCTCCACTGACGAAAGCCACGACGCTGAGCGCGACGAGAATCCCGCCCAGCAGCTTCAGGCCCGGCATTCTACGCCTCCCAGTGGAGCCAACCTTCTGATTCTGCTCGCGCGGCGCTTTCCTCTTCGGCAGAAGTGGTGGGATGAAGAGGAATGCGAGAATCGGGATGGCTATAATCCAGGCCCCAAAGCCAATCGCGACGAGCGCGAAGACGAAGAGGCCGATTTTCAGCCCCCAGCCCATCAGCCGCGTCCTCCGCAACTCGCTCTAATCGGGGGCGAGCAATCCCACTCCTGACCGCTGCGCTTATATCTGAGAGACATCTTATCATCTGATGAAGACAGCAATGTCAGAAGATGCCATTGTGGGAAAGCGCTTCGCGATAGTTGTTCCCAAGAGGATAAGGGAGAAGCTGCGGTTGGAGGAGGGCCAGAGAGTGATGGTGCTAGCGGCGGGGGACGACATCCTGATCCGTCCTCTCCCGAAGGACCCATACGAAAGCCTAAGGCGCATAATACGCGAGCCGTACGACGAGAAGCGTGACGAGAAGCTGGCCGAGGAGTGGCTGAAGAAGCATGCCGGCGCTTGACACCGAAGTCCTGTTCGCTCTCAGCCCCAACGACCGCAAGCACCACCAGGCCATCCACCTCCTCGGTTCCAGGCGCGACCTCGTGGCCACGGATGTCTGCCTCCTCGAGTTCATGGCGGTGCTGAGGGCGAGAGGGCGCAGCTCCGCAGAGACGAGCGAGGCGATGCTCGACGTCGGCGCAGTGCTCAGGGAGCACGGCGTGGAGGAGGTGGGGACCGTCACTTCGTCCCTCGTCGCCCTGCAGTGCGAGCTGGAGTCGAAATACGGCCTCAGCTTCTACGACAGCTTCCTCGCCGCGTCCGCCCTCTCGCTTGACTCCGCAATCGTCTCCGACGACACTGCCTTCGACAGGGTCCCAGGGCTCAGTCGCGTGCCTCTCCGCTAGCATGCTCAGTGGAACCCCTCACCGTCAAGCAGCGAATATCCGAAGCGAGAATAGTCCGCCATCGCAGGATGTCTCGCCACCCATACCGCCCTCCCGCTATTCTCGTCATCAATCTCCTTCTCCGGGTTGACTGCAGTCGGGTTCCCGTCCGAGTTCCTCTTCGCGTTCGGCTTGGTCAGCTCGAAGCTGAACTTCGCGTCGTGGCCCAGTATCACCCCGCCGTAGGGGTGCCTGTTCCACGCCTTGATCGGGTCTATGGAGACGTGGCTCGTAGTGAGGACAGATATCCCGAACTGGATGCAGAGCCTCTGCGCGTGCGAGAGCAGCATCGCTAGGCTCGAGCTCCTCGCCGGCAGGTCCTGCGTGGACGGGAACGTCGACTTCAGCGGCGCGGAGAGGGAGTCGTAGATGAGCAGTTTCGCCTTCGTCCGCTCGACCAGCCTGTAGAGCGCCGACTCGTAAACGGGGGTCGACTTCAGCCGCATCTCCACCCTGCCCCCCTCGGAGACGGCCTTGTACGCGTCCACGCCGTGGAGCTTCAGCAGGTCTATGATCTCGGGCATCTGCACTATGAGGACGCTCGGCTCGTCTGGCGCCTCCACCTGGACGTCGAACTCGGGGCAGAGGATGTCTGCGACAGAGGACAGGTGGTTCTCCGAGTACGCCACGCCAGCGCGGGTGAGCGCGCCGCTGAGCAGGGAGACGAGCTCGCTCCTGCTGACCCCCTTCTTCCTCCCCGCCGACTTCGGAACCGCCTCCAGCTTGATGTCCTTGACGGGTATCTCCTTCCCGAAGCGCTTGACCATGCCCGGCAGGCGGTACTCCACAAGGTAGCTCAGGTACGACTGCTCCGTGTCCATGACAATCGCCGTACGTCCTGCAGCGACTGTGGCGCACGCGGCCTGGAAGCAGAGGATGCTCTTGCCGAGCGCCTTCTCCCCGAAGATTTGGGTTATCGTGCCCGTCGGCAGGCCGCCGTCCGTGAGGGCGTCGAGCGCCTTGCATTGTGTGGGCAGCTTCTCCATCTCAGCCCAGGCTCCCCAGCAGTTTGTAGCCAGTCTCAGTCAGCTTGACGGAGACCAGCGGGCCGTCTCGCTTGACGTCCTTCCCTGCCACCGTCAGGTAGCCCTGCGCCTGCAGCCTGTCAATCGCCTTCTCGATTTCCTCCTTCGGGTTGTCCAGAGAGAGGTAGGAGACGACGGAGCCGCGGGTCGCGCTGTCGTAGCTCGAGACCGCCTCGAGGATTTGCTTGATCAGATGGTTCTCGTCTTTCGCAGGTCGCACCTCGACGACGGCCTCTGCCTGCAGGGGCGGGAAGTACCTCGGCACGAAGACCTCCTCGTATCCGCGGGCCGAGTCTTGGAGGACGAACATGTTCGGGGTCAGGATCAAGGCGGAAGGTATGGCCGAACCCTTCTTCTGCGCCGCGTGCTGGGGAGAGTAAAGCCCGCCGACTGAAGCCCTCCCTCCGCCCACCTCGTTCCAGAGGCCGCTGGAAAGAATCCTGACGGGCGCCGTCTCGATGAAGTGGTGGTCGAGGCCGTATGTGTCCTCGGAGGCGAACATCCTCGCCATCTCCGAGGCGAGCAGCGCGGTCAGCAACCTGTTGCCGTGGCGCGTCAGGGGCAGGTTGGAGAAGACGCGGTTCGCGTCGTTGACCACGATGACGTCGGGGAGCTTCTCGCCCGACGCGCCGAGGGCCAGGACCTTGGCGATGAACAGCATCAGCGCGACCTCCGCAGCCTGACGGGACTCGGCTCCCGCGAAGCTGGCGACGGAACTCTTCCCCATCATCTCCCTGACCGCGCCGCTCTCGCCCGTCACGTCGAGCGACCTGAGCGCCCCCAGCTTCCCCTTCAGCTCGTCTGCCGTGTGCCCCCTGTACTCGCCCGCACCGCCCAGCCTGTCGATGAGCGAGGCCGGGGTTGCCACTCCCTGCTCCAAGCCTATCAACTGCATCGCCGAGTTCAGGAATCCCTCCTGCTCGAACGAGAGGTTCAGCGACATAGTGTAGGCCGACGCGGCCAGCTCGGCATGGAGAGACGCGCTCTCCTCGAGCCTCATGGAGTCGTAGAGGAAATGGCCGACGCCTCTGACGTCCAGTCGGCCCGCGGCCTTCTCAGCGATGCTCCCGCCGAAGTCGAGGACGAGCGTCCTCAGACCCACCTCGCTACAGGCGAACGAGATGACCGAGGATACTTCGTCGGCGCCGTTCCCGATGACGTTCACCCCCGGGAGAAGCTCGTCCGGCTTGAGGCACAGCCTGCCGCCGGTCCTGCAGTGGCCGAGCCAGACCGCCTTTGTCACAGCGTTCATGGGGCAGTTCGGTCACTCCAATGCTAAAATGACTGACGCACGTAAGAAACTCTTCTTAGATGAGTGTCCCTGCTTTATCTATCACAGGCCGAGAATAGCCTCGGTTGAGGCACCGCCCCAGAATCGAGATTTACATGGACGTTCTAGGGCGCCTGATCGAGCGCCCGAGCGGCCCCACGAGGCTCTCGAGGCTGTGCAACCTCAGCTACGACAAATGCGCTGAGATACTAGCCGAGCTCGAAGCGAGGGGACTGGTGAGGAAGGAAACGGAAGACGGGCACGACGTCTACAGCGTCACTCCCGACGGCTACAAGCTCACCGAGGATTGGCGCAAGATATGGGAGAAGGTCTACCCTGACTCATCTAAGATGAGCAGGCCTTTTATGCCGTAGAGCGCTAATTCGACACAGATGTCTGAGAAGGAAGAGCCGCAGGCTGCCGCTGCCCTCGGCCTGCACGAAGAGTTCATCCGGCACGTCGAGAGCGGAGCCTCCAAGATCAGGACGCTTTCCATCATCACCATATTGGTCGCGCTCGGGCTCGCCGCGTCCTACGCCTACCAACTGGCGTTGCCGTCGCTCACAGGTGCCACGACGGTCACCGTGAACCTCGCCGACCCTCTCCTCGAAGCGACTGAGCTCCTGCTTCTCGCCCTGAGCCTCGTGTGGCTCTACGTGGGGCTCCGCGACCTCCTCTTCACTAGGAGGATGGCGAAGTCGATTAGGGACGCAAGGATGGCCGAGCGTGAGATAGAGAAGAGAATTACTGGTTAGCTCCTCGATGGAGGCGCAATGGACCCCAACACGTTAGGGAGCGTCATTGTAGTAGCTACAAGGGTTGGTCGCACCCAGATTCACGTTCTGGGAATCACGAGCTCATTACAATACTCCCTTTCTCTTATTGAGATAACGCGTAATAACCCCGAGCAGAATTCTACAACGAGTCATTTTTGGCCAAGAGAACCAAACGAAGAGCAAAGCCGAAGCCAGAGTCTCCTCAGTTCAAGAGGCTGAGAACCAGAGTCAAGAATCTCGAATCCAAGCTGGCTGACTCCATACCCAAGATTGAGCTGGAGAAGGCAAGGTCCGAGCTGCAAGCCCAAATCCAGACGCTCGAGGAGAGGCTGTCGAAGTCCATGCCCAAGAAGGACGCAGAGACCAGGATGCAAGAGCTTCAGTCTTCTGTTGACAGTCTGAAACAAGAGCTTGCTACGTCTGTACCCAAGCGTGACGCCGAGTCCTTGGAGGCCCGGATTACAGAGCTGGAGGGGCAGCTGTCCGAGTCGGTGCCGAAGGCTGAAGCTGAAGGACTGATGACGAAGGTCCACGGTTTGGAGGCAAGGCTGAGCGAATCGATGCCAAAAACCGAGTTGGAAGCGGCAAAGGCCCAGTTCGAGGCTAGGACGAGAGAACTCGAGACAGAGCTTGCTAAGTCAGTTGAGGAGCTGAAGGAGAAGGTCGCGGAGGCGGAGCAGAGGTTGGCCGAAAGCACTGCTGAGCTCGCTGCGGCGAAGGCTAGGATCAAAGAACTGGAGCCGGCACCATCCGAACCAAGCGGGGATGAGAGGCTGGCCGAAGCGCCAAATGCGTGAAGGCGCTACGCCTCTCCGAGAACGAATTTCCTAGGCGAGTTTCCCGGCGGAGGCGCGACAACCCTAAACAAACCGAATCTGCTTCTTTGCTGCCCTATCAGACTCGAACATCACTAGAAGACAAACGGGCGCATACCTCCGTATCACAGACTTCAGCCCACCGAGGCCGACCGAATATCCCGCGCTCCAGTATCTCGTGACCCCGTCGTTTTTGACGGCGAAACCGACCGTCCTCCCGTCATACACGATCCTCGCAAGGCCCCCTTGACCAGAAGCGACCTTTCCCACCAAGAGCGACTTCGCTATCCCGACGCTCGGAATGCCGAGAACCATGCCGCACACCGTGGCGAGGCCTGCAGAGCGAGGATGTGCAGCCCCGTGAGCGTCGAAGCAAAGGAGTTGAGGCCGGACCTTCAGCCTCCTCACGGCCTCCACCACGAACGGACCCTCGCGCAGGTAGAACAGCCCACTGAGGTACGGAAGACTACAGCTCCCCTCATAGACGCTCTCCTCCACGAGTCGTCCTTGATTGACGACCGATGCTACAGCGACAGCGCGATTGCCGCGGTAGGCCGCATCAACAGCGCATATCCTTGAGACGTGCCTTGGAAGAGGTGTTTTCTCTCTGTAGAGAACCCTCTGGAGGTCCGCGAAGAAGGCAGCCTCCGCTTGGTCGAGGGCATGCGTGGTAGCCGTTTCACCTGACCTTCCCTTCAGCGCTTGGCCGCCTTCCTAGCACCCATTCTGGTCTCTCTCAGTATCCAGTCCAGGTAGGGACGGTTTCCCCCTTCGACGCGGAGCCCGATTATCTCCGGAGTTTCGTAGGGATGGATTCGCTTGACCGCCCGCGCGAGCTTCTCGAAGAGCTCCGACCTCGTCTTGATCAGTAGCAGGCTCTCATCCGCCGATTCCAGCCTGCCCTTCCATCGGTAGCGGCTCCGCACTCTGCCGAGTATGTTCACGCATGCGGCCAGCCGCAGCTTCAGCACTTCGCCGGTTATCCTTTCCGCAGTATCTTCCGGGCACGTCACAAGGACTGCCAAGTACATGCCTTCATCGGCTTGGCGGGACGTAATACACGTTCAGGTCAGTCCGCTGGCTACCGCCTGACACAGAACGACCAGTTCCTTGCGAAGGCGCAATAAACCCAGACATCATTCGGACGATGCAGGTGCAAGACCTTATTACATTCCGGACCGTTGAGAAGTGACATGAAGCTTCTGGAAGGGGAGAACCTCAGGAGACGCATATTCCAGAGCTACTCCAAGGACCCGACTGAATGGAGTTTCGTCATCTCCCCTTCCCCAAAGTTCGGATTCTACGACGCCGTAGTTTCAGGACCGCACGGAGCGTGGGTGCTCAAGATAGACTCTCTGTTCAAGCCCCTCCCAATAGTGCTTGGCTCTCCGACCGAGGCAAATCCGCCGAAGCCATCTGGCCCGTTTCCGTACGGCTACAGAAAACTTCCATCTGAACTAATCCCCGAGATGCTGGGAGGCGAAGGCTATCCAAGAGACAGGGTGACGGCCGGCCTCCTGTCGGTGCTCAGGTCGAAGACCGTCATACCGGAAGAGGGGAGAAGCTACGCCCACGGACCATTCATCTTCACCGGCCCACAGAAGGTCGGTCTATCCGAGCATCAGAGAGAACTCGATGACAAGCTCACTTCAGAGATGCGTCGGCTTCTCAGGATCAGATATCCCGCCTACGGCTGAACGCCAGGCTCTTGGTCGCCCAATTGGCAGCTAGGAGACCTGTCTCCAAATCAGTCCGAGCCTTTCGGCGTAACGTTGTGCCTTCGTTATTTCATCCCAGCTCGGGCTTCGCCCTATGTCGCTGTACCGTTCCGGTTCCTCACGGACCCTGTAGTCGGGACGGTACTGCCCCATGACGTTCACGAGCGCCCTTGGACAGTTCTCTGCTATCCAATCCAAGACAGGCCTCGTGCAACACTCGAAGTGACTCGGCAGGACCAGATGCCTTATGATTATGTCGCCATTCTCGTACGCAAGCCTATGATTCCTCGTCGTCGCTTCCATGTAACGCATCACCTTGGACAGTCTGAGGGCGCACTTGTCGTTTCCATACTTGAAGTCTGGGAGCCAGACGTCAATGAGGTCGGTCAGAATCTTCATCGCCTCGACCGTGAGGTACATGTCACTGTTCCAGAGCATCGGTACGTTTGTATCCAAGAATTTCATCCCATCCACTATCGTGTGAAGATTGGGAGTCGGCTCCCCACCGACGAGGTTGATGTTGGCCGCACCCTCGTTTCTTAGAATCCTCATTATCGAAGCTAATCCTCTCCCGTCAACCTTCTCACCGTTCAGCGGATACTGGGAGATATCCCAATTCTGACAGAAGACGCACCTGAAGACGCACCCGCTGAAGAACACCGTGCCCGAGCCTCCCGTGCCTACAAGTGGTGCCTCCTCTCCGAAGTGATGGAACCACGTGGCGACCCTGGTCGTCGCGTTCATCTGGCACGCGCCCTTCCGCGCTCCTTCCACCCTGTCGACCTTGCATCTCCATTCGCAGAACACGCAGTGCCTGAGCATCCGACGGAGTAGCTCTGCCTTGACATCGAGAAAGCTCCGCGCCGGAAGACGAGCCAAGTCAACCTGGTAGCCTTCCACGACCTTCTGAAACAGTACCTTGAATTCCTCGGCCAATTCCGTATGCTCCTCCCACAGGCGCTCCTCACTCGCATTCTCGAGGATAAGCTCGGTGGGAATGCTCTTGCTAATCAAGAACTTCGCAGGCCTCTGGTCCAGCATCACTTGATGGTACCAACTCAGCCTGTCTCTGACGACGGGGTCTCCCCAGCAGGACGACGCATCAGGTCTGAGCATCGATTGCAATCCTTCGCAACGCGCTCAGAGTTAAAGGGCTTCCCGCACCAAACCTCCCCGACAACTGCGCCTGCCCTGATTGGCCGCCTCCCAATCGGTCCATTCTTATCCATGACCGAAGTCCGTCTGCGTGAGCAGAAATGATCAAGCCTCTGGGGGTGGTTCTACTCGACGACATCGAGATTGAGATCATTGACCAAGTGGTCGCCATAGTTTCAGAGAAGCTGGGAGCCGATGTCAGCTTGCTTGGAAGGGCGGAGTGCCACACAGGGTTTGACCCCGCAAGAGGACAGTGGAGAGCCGACAAAGTGATCAGAGGGAGCGTCGAGAGGTTCTCGTCGCCGAGCCGATTCTGCATCGGTCTCACCGGCATGGACTTGTACACGCCCCCGCTGAACTTCGTCTTCGGGCTCGCGTTGAGGCGCGAGGGCCTCGCCGTTGTTTCGTGGCACAGGCTTCGGAACGAGAGTGGTGCGTTTGTCGCCAGACTTGCCAAGGAGGTAATCCACGAAGTGGGGCACCTCGAGGGTTTGGAGCACTGCTACAATGATTCCTGCATCATGTGGTTCTCCAACACTCTTACCGAAACGGACAGAAAGGGACTGGACTTCTGCCCAGCTTGCGCTCGAAAAAGACGACTTTGATCTGGCGTTCATCGGCGCCTTCGAGAACGCTTTTCTCGTTGTGGAGAATTTCGCCATTTGTAGCGCCAACATCATTCTCGGAGTATTCGGTACGGCCGTCTGGCGGCATGAGCGCCGAACTTCTCCAAATTCCTCTCAGAGGCGTAACGAACTCTGTGTACAGCTGAATCTCCGATTCAAAGAGACCCTAGCAACGACTCGAAGTCTTCCTTATGCTCGCTCTTGAACCAGTCTTCTATGTAGGGCAGATACCTGATCTGGGTGGCTCGGGGAAGCCCGAAGAAGTTCCCGTGGTATACCTTCCTGCAATTCCTACTGCCGCAGTGGCATTCGAACGTTCCGTCGCTGTAGCCGTTTGTCGAGTAATCATAGGTTATTTCTTCTCCAACTCTGATTTCCCGCATCGCCAGCGCTTTCCTTTGGCCATCGATTGTCTTCACATACGCGTTTGGATTACACGAATGGTTGACGCACCTGAACGGAGGCCTCAGTCGTACCACCTTCCCGCTTTCTAGATAATCAAGCTCGAACTCATAGTCGTGTCTCGTAAGCTTTGAGAAGTCTGAGACGACGTCCGAGTCGTCTATGTCAAATATCTGTTCACCCGCTTCGAAATCTCCAAGCGCGAAGACGCCAAACCCTTGAATCACCGATCTTCGAACCTCTACAGGACTTTCCATTCCCATTATCAGTGCCTTCGACCTATCATGATTTACAACGAAGCGCACATCGCAATCTCCAACCCGACTTCGGTTGGGGTTCAGTGCGAATCACAGGTAGTCGAGTATCTGTTTTCTATCAGGCGAACGAGCATACCCTGGATACTTGAGCTCAGACCTCCAGTCCGTGAGCAACCATCTCTTGAACAGAGCCTTATGTTCCTCCTTCGCTCCCGCCAAGTAGAGATTCTTTGTTGGTGTCTTACACTCCGACCAAACACGCATGAACGTCAAGCCGAACAACTGATCTCGTCTTATGTCAATATATGCCCAGTGGTTGATGTAACATTACGCAGAAGTGTCTAAAGGACCAAAATGAAAGGCTTGCCAAGGTTTAACTGAAACGATGACGAAAACAAATTATGTGGTTATTCGTGCCAGGCGGACATTCGCGAAGGAGTCTTCTGCGAATTCCAACAATTCTAGGTGTCGCAATCGGTGGTGTGGAATCAGGTTTCTTGGGCTTCCTAGCCCTAGTCGGTCGACAATCGAAACCCATAGCGGCAAAACTTTCTCCTCCCAACACTAAAGGACGGATGTCTGTCGAGGAAGCCATCGCTCGGAGAAGGTCCGTCAGGGAGTACGCGAGCGAACCACTCACTCTCATGCAACTTTCGCAGCTCCTTTGGGCAACGCAGGGAATCACAGAGCCAGCTCACGGATTTAGGACCGCTCCTTCGGCCGGCGCTCTTTACCCACTAGAGGTGTATGCCGTCGTCAAAGAGGCAGGAGTAACGGGGCTAGACGCTGGTATCTACCATTATTCGGTCCCAGAGAACAGCCTGGCCCTGGTCAAGAGCGGCGACATTTCTTCCAGGCTGAAGGCAGCGGCGCTTGATCAGGACGCTGTTGGGTTCGCGGCTGTGAACCTGGTGACAACAGCTGTTCTCGAAAGGACCACCGTCAAGTACGGCGATAGGGGAGTCCAGTACGCGTTTCTGGAGACAGGGCACGCCGCCGAGAACGCCTTCCTCCAGGCCCAGTCTCTGGGTCTTGCGACGGTTGTGATAGGAGCCTTTGACGACGACGCCGTCCGCGCGGTGTTGGGAGTTGGGACTGACGAGAAACCGATGTACATTCAACCCGTTGGGGTGCCAACGGCCTAGTCCAGCGTACTGAGTTCCACGCAGGACAGCCAGACCTACCTTATTATGTAACTTCATTCTCTTCTACAGTGAATGGAAGAGAAGCAAGAGGTTGGCAGGGTGACCCACTTCTATCCAAAGATACTTGTGGCCGTGGTAGAACTGAAACTTCCACTGGCTGCAGGCGACAGGATTGAGATCGTCGGCAGAAACACTCACTTGGAACAAACCATCGAATCAATGCAGATTGAGCACAAGACCGTTACGAGTGCATGTTCGGGTCAATCAATCGGTTTGAAGGTAGCTGACAGAGTTCGGGAAGCTGACGTAGTCTACAAGTAGCCTTTGGCAGCGGGGCCACGACTAGCCATGGTGCGAAGAGAACGCAGCGGTGTTAGATTGAACCTTAAATGATACGGCGGACAGCAAACACTCCCGAAGTTGCCTCCGTCGGCCGTCAAGACGGTAAGAGATCTCCTGTACTGGCAGTACGCCAAGATAATCTCCAACTCAGCAGGTGAGGGAAAGAGCAACTACGGTTTCATCATGAACAGATTCAAGAAACTCCAGTCTGGCGAAATGCAGTGGTCTTCCTCTATCAGGGAGTATGTCAAGGAGCACGAAAAACCGGACACCTGTGTGTACTGCGGCTCCAAAGGAAATTTGACAGTTGAACACATGCTCCCCAGAGTTCGGGGAGGACCAGACGTCCTAGAAAACGCTGTCTGGGTATGCGCCAGCTGCAACTCGAGAAAGGGAAGCAAGAGACTCTACGAGTGGTATGGCTTGGAGAACAGAAACGACCTGCCTAGGATTGCCGAGGGGAAGTACCTGAAATTGCTCTACTCGCTTCACGAGGCCCGTGGGACACTGACGGCAACGCCCAAGGACCTCTGCTCGGGGTGTGATTTGGGCGCAAAATGCCTTGCCGAGGGAAACCTATCGGTCTATTGTCTCGAAGGCAAGTTCACGAAGTCTTAAGAATCATTTTTTCTATCTGACACCCATAACTCAACGCAGGATGAGAACAGTGCGTGTCCCAGCGGACGCGCAACGAACCCACACGCATGCCGATGATCGGTGGACGGTACCTCGATTCGTCGCGGCTTCTCTTGCGGAGGAACGGGCACGTTCAAACCGAGGCGGCTCTTATATACTGGTATACCAGTATACTCCTTGCAAGAAATGGCCGGATCCACCACTGTGAAGGTCTCAAGAGAAACTGTGAGGAAGCTGGCGGCCCTTCAGCGGAGCCTGCACGCAAGGAGCATGGACGAGACCATCGAGATTCTCGTCAAGAAGCGGAGGAAAGAGATCCTTGACAGCGCGTTCGGGAGCGACAAGTCGAAGTCAAGGAGGTTTGAAGAGAGGGACCGCCTTGAGGGCCATGGTTGACTCGTACGCCTGGGTCGAGATATTCAAGGGAAGCGCTGCGGGAAAGGCTGCGAAGGAGCAGCTAGAAGCATCAGACGAGGCGTTCACCCCCGACGTGGTCCTGGCCGAGCTCGCTGTCAAGTACCTCAGGGAGGGTGAAGAGCCGCGGGCCATCCGGAGGTGGCTGCAGACAGTAACGGAGGCCACCCAGGTGCTTGGAATCGATATCTCGATCGCGGAAGAATCGGCGAAGTCGTCCATCGTGCTGGTGAAAAGAGCCGGAGAGAACGGCCTCCCGAAACCGGGACTGGCGGACGCCGTGGTGCTCGCTTCCGCAAGGATTAGCCAGGCCCAAGTCCTCACGGGCGACCAGCATTTCAGAGGCTTGCCCGACACTTTGTGGCTCGGCGGCAAGTGAGCTGTTCGAGGCCTGAACTTCATGAACCCGACGCGCAGCATGGCCGTCGCAGCGACGAACGTCTAAAAGCGACACCACTCCTTCCACGTCTTGCGATGGCAAATGAAAGGAAACCGTCGGGGGCGAAGGGAGGGTTGGCGCCCGCTCAAAGGGTCGAGCTGGCTTCGCTCGTCTCCTACCAGCAGGGTTCAGTCGTCAGCCGCACTCTCATGAACAGCAGGGCAGGCTCCGTGACGTTATTCGCCTTCGACGAGGGAGACGGCCTGAGCGAGCACTCGGCTCCGTTTGACGCCCTCCTGCACGTCCTTGAGGGCGAGGCCGAGGTTAAGATAGCGGGAGTGAAGAACCGACTGAAAGCGGGCGAAGCAATCGTCCTCCCGGCAGGAAAGCCTCACGCAGTGTTGGCGACCACGAGGTTCAAGATGCTCCTCACGATGATAAGGTCGAAGTGAGCTCGGCGGTCTCCAAGGTTCGAGCAGGCATCTGGCTCGAGTTTCTTGGCGGAGGTGCGATGAACCCTTACACGCGGCACATCAATCCAGATTGGCTCGCTGGCTCACGCGTCAATCCTGTCCTTCACGGTCGAAAGCGCCAGTACCAGGAACAGCACAGCGATCCCTCCAACCACCAGGAAGTCCGTTGCCAGCTGGCCGACCCCATATCCCTTCAGCATGATACCCTCGAACAGCCTGTTCCCATAGTACAGCGGCACAACCCTCGCTAGCGGCTGGATCCAGTCGGGTAGGCTGTTCACCGGGACCAGCATGCCGCTGAGTGCCATGCTCGGGAGCGCGATGAGGGGCGCCAGCTGCACCGCCTGCAACTCGTTCTTGGCGAAGTTCGACAGGAACACGGCCATCAGGACGTGCGCGAGAGCGTAGAGCACGGCGGCCGAGAACAGCAGCACCAGGCTCCCCCTGACCACAACCCCGAAGAGCCCGACGCCGATCACCAGTATCACAGTCACCATCATGACGCCCAAGAGCAGAAGCGCGAAGGCGTAGCCGAGCAGCCGCTCGAGGGCGGTCAGCGGGGTGGTAAAGAGCCTCGGGAGGGTGCCCGAGGTCGTCTCCCTCGATATCGTGAGGAGCGAGACGAGAAGGACGAGGAATGTCAGCACAAAGGCGATTACCGAAGGCAGGCTGACGTCCAGCCCGCTGAACTGCACCCCTCCGAAGGCATACTGCCGGACCACGTCGAACCCCTTCACCCCCGACGCATTCTGCACGGAGCCCTGAAGCGCGCCGAGAATCCCGGCCGTCAGCGCTGGCTTGGTGCCATCGAGGTAGACCTGCAGAGAGGGGGTCACCGTCGCCCCACTCGACTTCAGGAACAAGGAACGCGAGAAGTTCGCGGGTATCAGAATCGAAGCGAAGTACTTGCCCGAGTCGACGCCATCCTTCCCATCGGCGAAGCTACCGACGGTCACCTTCACGACGCCGTTCGCCTGCATCGAAGTCAGGACCTGGCTACCAGCATGCAAATTGATGTTGGTCGGTCCCAAAGTCGCCGAGTACCCTGCGTCCTGGTTGTCCACGAGTATCGGGACGTTGCTGGCCTGCCCTCCAAGAGCGAATCCGAAGATCAGCATGATCACAGCTGGCATCACCATCAGCATCGCCAGGGTCCGCCTGTCCCTGCGAATCTGAGTGAGCACCCGCACGGCCACCGCAGTCGAGCGTCTGAAGGAGAACCTGCTCGCTCTCTGGCTACTCATCGTTGAACTCCCTTTCGCTAAGCTTGAGGAACACCTCCTCGATTGACCCGGCGTGGTGCTCCGCCAGGAGGCTCTTCGGCTCTCCCTCCTCGACGAGCTTCCCCATCCTGGCCAGTCCGATGCGGTCCGCCCTCCCGGCCTCGTCCATCACGTGAGACGTGAGGACTATGGTCAGCCCCCTCGCGGATAGCGAGCGGAAGTAGTCCCAGAAGAACGCGCGCATTATCGGGTCGATGCCGACCGTTGCCTCGTCGAGGAAGATGACGCGCGGGTCGTGAATCAGTGCGCACGCGATGCTTGCCCTCCTCTTCATCCCCCCGGACAGATTCGCCACGACCGAGTCCTTCCTCCCTTCGAGCTTCAGGATGCCCAGGAGTTCGGAGAACCGTCTCCGGTAATCCTCCCTCCTCATGCCGTAGAGCTTAGCGAAGAACGCGACGTTCTGTTCCAGGGTAAGGTCAGGGTAGAGCGAGTACTCCTGCGGCGCGACCCCGATCTGGGTAGAAACCAAGTGACGGTCGCGGGGCATCTCCATCCCCAGAACCCTGATGGCGTCGGAGGTCGGGGTCAGGGCCCCGGTCATCATGTTGATTGCGGTCGTCTTGCCGGAGCCGTTGGCCCCAATCAGCGCATAGATTTCGCCCTTCCCGACGCGGAGGTTGAACCCGTTGACCGCGGTGATGTTTCCCTCTCGGTACACCTTAACGAGGTTCTCGGTCTCGATGACCAATTCAGGCAAGGTTTGTCCTCATACGGGGTCCCACATTAATAATATTCAGCTTGTTTCTCGGAGGCGCAACGAACCCAAGCGCGGCGAACAGTCATGACGCCCGATAATCCAGCGGGTCCACCCGTTCTATTATCCCGACCTTCTCCAGATCCCTGTCGGCTGACAGAACTTCGTGTATCGAGTTTAGTTCCATCGATGCAATGTGCACGTAATCCACTCCATTGATGCCGAAGGCATACGTCGACGCCCTCTCGATGACCAAGAAGTCCACATCTATCCAGACGAGCGGCAGAGACATCACGGCTTCGACATTGCGTTCGATGTCCAGCCTCCGCTGCCCCTCCTTCGACAGGTAGTCGTTTATCTTCTTGAGCACGTTGATCAGCTCGACCAAAACCAGGACAGAGCAGGAAGCCTCCAGCCTCCCGCCCTCGACATCCCTGAGGATTCCCCCGCATGACTTCCCGTATTTCGGATGGTTCTCTATGGCGTACACAAAGACGTTTGTGTCAATGTAAATCATCCGAAGGCTTCCCTGGTCTCTCCAACAAGCTTGACCGCGTCCAGCTTCAGCCTCACCTGCGACGTGAGGAACTCTACGGGCTCCGGGACTTTCTTGTGGACGTCGACCACGACCATTCCCTTCACCACATGCCACCTTACGCTCTGGCCCGGCTTTACGCCAAGGTACCTCCTGACATTCTTTGGAATTGATGTCTGGTGCTTCTGTGTAACCTTCGTCTCCTCTACCTTCATCAAAAAGTATTACACGTAATACCTATTTAAGGTTCGCTGGACGTTGCTCGTCTAGGCCAAACGCTGGATGAGATATCGCGGCGGAGTCGCAATGAACCCTGGCACGGAGACGACGGCCCTCAGCCGCGTAGTTTTCTTACCCACTCATGGAAGCCGACGATTGGCGGGTCCACGTCCCGTTGCCAGAATAGCGCGTTGATTTCTCCCCTGTGCTGCAGCTCTTCATCTATCATGTGATGAAGCATGTCGCCGAGCCTGACCGTTTTCACGACACGCCCGTCCCTGTATCGTATCACCCTGTCGAGGTCGTCGTCGCCCAGACGTTTGACGAAACCCATGACGAGCGAATCCACCTCCCTTTCCTCTCCCGCAACCTCTTTTCTCGTGCGCCTCTTGTCCCTGTGCCGTTCGTATTCGGACACTCGGTCCTCGTAGACATAGGTGAACCACCAGCGGTAGGCATCCAGCACGTGGACGAAGATGTCGACTATGGTGGGGAACGAGGCGCCGCCATCCTTGTACCTCACCTTGGCAGGGATCTTGTGGAAGATAGCGCCGAGATATCGTTTTCTCACGTAGAAGTTGTATTCGTACCAACGTGTGATTGCTTCGAGTTCGGTCCTCAAGGCCAACTTGGCATTCATGCAGATTAGATAAGTGCGATGAACCTTTTGCACGGTAATGGAAATCGGTTTCTCGCGGGGCTTACCGTTGAAGGCGACAGGCGTCCATGGCTACATTGCTTACTTGCTCGAACCGGTGACCAGCCTGACACCGATCACCGCGATGATCAGGACAATTGTCGCGCCAACGGTATACGCCAACGGCAGCACGACGAAGGTCGACAGCCCGGCCATGACGAGCCCCCACCCAGAATAGTACAGCTTGTCACCACTCCCAGCTTCCACGAGCCCGTAGACCAGAATCCAGAGGCCGTTGAGCAGGAGCAGACATGCTCCGAGCCATGCGTAGTCGACGAACCCGAAGAGGAAGAGCACCAGCGAAACCAGCGTCGCAAGTATGACACCTATTCCAAGGCTCGGTTTCATTGTTCTCGTTGTACTTCAAGTGCCAGCTCTTCTTTTAAGCTTGAATCTTACCGTAGACCTCCTGCTTAACTGGAACCAGGACCTGCCGGTTGACCTAGCATGAGCCTTCCGCTCTTTCCCTCCGCCTCCGGCCTGAAGCCGAGCGAGCTGCACGTCTACACCATAGAGGAGTGCCAGAACTGCAAGCAGAAGACAAAGCGGGACTTCAAGGTCGGCGACTACATAGTGGGCGCCACCGGAACCTGCGAGAAGTGTCAGGGCCAGAAGATGATTACCCTGATCTACGGCGAAAAGGTCCCCAAGCGCTGAACGGACCGCAGAGGCGTGTCAGGCCCAGCCCGGGCGGCAGTCGCAGATACATTGGAAGAAGTTCAGAAGCCAGAGAAGGAAGAGGATAAATGGCACTCGCAGGCGAAGCCAATTACCTCTTCCTGGTGGGCCGCCTCTTGCCGTCCCTATCGATTCATCCCGATGCTTGGCACGCCGCTGGAAATAATAAGGACCGCCGGCTCTCGAGCCGCCCAGTTGCGCTCTTCAATCGATGGCGACGTCCCTGACCTCAGCACAGTTAGCGAAAGGGACTCTGACGTTCTCAAGGTCATAGAGGAGGAGGACCTCGCAAGCTTCTCCTTCGAGGGCCTGAAGCGAAGGATCAGGGCCCATCCCGAGACGCTCTCAAGAACGCTGGACCGCCTTGAGGAGCAAAGCATCGTCGAGAGGGGCGAGGACGGTTATCGCGTGACCACGAAGGGCCATGGGTACCTGACCGTCCATCCGATCGAGATGGCGGAGCAGCGCCTGACTCTCCTGAAGACGATGCTTCCTCCGAGCCTAGACCTGCAGCAGGTCTTCCGCGCCCTGAAGGGCAGGTGGTTCGGGAGCCTGCGCTGGCTCGGCTATTCGCAGGAAAGCGACCTAGTGATGAAATGGGTCACGGACGACGGGAAGGTGCAGCTGGACGCCAGGTTCACGCCCGTCGACCTCACGATAGAGGGCAGGCTCCTGCAGGGGAAGGAGCTTGCCGTGGCGGTCAGGGCCGCTCATCTGCTCCTCGCCCACATCTCGAGGTCGTACGCAGGGACGCGGCAGGGGAGGACCATGCTCTTCGAGGTCTCCCCACTTCATTTCATGCCCAATTGACGTGACTGGCTTCCTGCGCTACCCACTCAACAAGTAGGGGCCCCCCTCTACCACCTGACGATAGACATGCAAACCAACAGTTCAGAATTTCTGCAGCGATTGTCGGGTGCAATCGAGGACGTGACCAAGAGCGCTTCAGCTTCCGTGGTCAGCGTCGGGCTCAACGGAAGGTCGGGGACGGGCGTGGTCATCGACACCGAGGGGCGCATCCTCACAGCCAACCACGTCGTCCACAGGCTGGACGAGGTCGAGGTGGGGACGAGCGACGGAAGGAAGCTCAATGCCAAGGTCGTCGGCAGGAACCCGTACGCCGACCTCGCTTTGCTCAAGGTTGACGTTGGAGACCTGAAGCCGATGGAGCTCGGCGACTCAAGCAGCCTCAAGGTGGGCCAGTTCGTGCTGGCTCTGGCGAACCCGTTCTCTGGCGCAGTGAGCGCAACCTCCGGCATTGTCACAGGCGTCAACAGGCCGATAGGTGGCTGGTGGAGGTTCTCGATTCCGAACGCCGTAGTCACGGACGCCAGATTGAACCCGGGTTACTCTGGCGGCCCTCTGGTCGACGCGAGCGGCAAGATGGTTGCCATGAACGTAGCGTACGTGATGAACAGGGGCATCGCAGTACCCGTAGACACAATCCGCACGTCGCTCGAGAAGATGGCGAAGGGCGAGAGCGTGAAGAGGGCCTACCTGGGCATCGTCTCCAGCCCGATAGAGCTGCCCGAGGAGGTGGCCTCACGCGCCGACGTGGACCAGGACACCGCGCTGATGGTCTACTCGGTGGAACCCGAGAGTGCGGCAAAGAAGGCGGGACTAGCGCTTGGGGACGTGCTGCTGAAGTTCGGTGACCAGACGCTCAGGGGCATCCAGGACCTCGAAGGCGCGCTGGGCGAGGAGACAATCGGACGGAAGGTCAAGCTGGTTGTGCTGAGGGGAGAGCAGCTGAAGGAACTCACAGCGACGCCCGCAGCCTCCAGGTGAGATGCGGAGTGAGCTTCCCAGACTTCCCCGAGCCCCAACCACAACCCGCCCCCCTGCAGCCGTTCAGGCCTGGGCCCACCAGAAGACGCCCATTGGGATGAGCCTCAAGGATTCGAGTAACGCAAGGCCACTCTAAAGAGAGGCCGGGGTTACAACAACCCTTTGATCCTAGCCGATGTTGGCTGGAGACGCTCCGCTCAATGAAAGCGTCGCCGACTTCACGCGTCCGCCCATCCTTGGATAGATGAGAAGGGTCGCGACGTAGAACCCAAGGAACAATGCGTAGCCGACCCAGTTATGTACGCTCCAGAGCGCGTCCGCCCCACCTTCGTAGCCTACGAAAATCAGGATGGCGATCCTCGCCGAATTCAGGGCCGTCAGTGCAACTACCCCTGCTACAGCGAGCTTGACGGTGGAGAAGACGTCTTTCCCCATGTCGATGTGCATCAGCCCCAAGAGGCCTAGAAAGGTCGTGACGGAGATTATACTCGAGCAGCCGGGGGTGATTGTGGCTGTCACAAGCTCACCCGTCTTTGACTGAAGGGCAAACTGAGTCCCCTGCCAGACGACTGGGACGCCGCTCAGAGAGACTATCCCAGCCGAGAAGACCGAGGACAGCCAGGCGAGAGGCTCTCCAAGGCTCCACTGCAAGATCCCGGGAGCCGCGACTCCAACAGCGCATATCGCCGCGTATGGAAGCGTCATTCTCCACGTCAGTGGGTTCAGGACGAGCGCGGTCCCATAGAAGACGAAGACCACGGCCACGCCTGACAGCTCCACTAGCTGGCTCGTCACTCCCCGAAGCGCGAGAAGCGAGACAATGATGCCGAGCCCGAGGAGCCTCGTTAGAGGGTTCGACACCAAACCCTCTTCTCTCATCAGGAGTTTGCGCAGGTCGCCCCAGCGGAACAGGAAAAGCAGGGCTAGGAGCCCAGCAAATGGTATGGCCGGGAATACTGTGCCGAACGCATCGTTTACCGCTTGTCCCAGCAGTGGCAGGAAGTTCGGAGCCGCCAGCGCCGCGATGGCCGAAGCTGTCCCAATCCATGCGACGAATCGAAGGTAGGCTCTGTCCACGGTCTCGAACGCACCGGTGGAGAGCCTTGGTCTACGGTCTCCTCAGTCTGCCGCCGGGCATCGCGTATCTCCTTGCCAGCAGGTACGATGCGACCAGGACGAACGTGAAGAAAGTCACGGTCAGGATCTGAAATGGGAATTCAGGAATCCCGCCACCGCCGCTTTGAGTAGAGCTCGAAGTGGTGGTCTGGGTGCTGCTCGTGCTCGATGAGGATGTTGAGGGGGCGGTCAACGTGCTGCTGGTCGTCGTCGAGCTGGTCGTGGTGCTCACGCTAGGAGAGTAGGCGAAGGTGGTGGTCTTGGAGATCGCAGGGCCCGTTGCAGAGTTGCCCCACGTGGCGTTGACCGTGTAGGTTCCGGCGACCCAGTTCGTTGAGCCTCCGAGGACGAAGCTGTGTTGGTAGGAGCCTGTTGACCCGTTGACCGGGGCCGAGCCGATGGCCGCCAAGGTCCCCGATGGGTTCAGGATTTTCAGCGCTACCGCAGTGCCAGGGCCGGGTGGAGGCGAGACTGCGCCTGAGGCCAAGAGGGTCTGGGCTCCCGAATACGAGCTGGCGTCAGTCTGGACCGTGATTGCGTATGTGGCCGCTTCTATCGAAGGCGCGGTGACTACGACCAGAACAACAAGCGTAATCGCAAGCGCTGTGAATGACTTCTTGTACAAGACTCTGCGGGTTAGAGGGCTCCCATGGCTATTTAATCATGCCCGTAGTTCGTTCCCTTCTGGAAACCTGCTCTGGTCCGACGTAGAGAACGCTTCGGACGAGAGTCTCAAGACCCGAGCCCAACTTCTTCCAACGTTAGACGGTTCGCTGCAGAGGAGCAATAGACCGAAAACTGTATCCACTACTGTGTCCATTCTGGTCAGAGAAAGGGATAGACTGGGGAATGAATCAGGATCGACGCGATGCTCGACCCGAGGCTCTGCTCTCGAACACAATCGGTCGAGAGGCGGTTGAGAGGGCTGGCCCGCTCTACTGCGGGAACTGCGGGTATCCGAACGCCCCCACCGCGAGGTACTGCGAGAGGTGCAGGAGCGTCCTGAACGATCCGGAATGAGTCGTGCTCGACGCCCACCCCATCCCCTAGAGGGGTTTCCTCTCTGTCAAGCGAACTCGAAGCTGATGCGCCTGGAGTTGTCTATTTCAATTTCATGAAAAGGCAACAAAAGTTGCCTTGGCCGCTTAACCCTTCGGCAGCCCCCTTACAGTGCAGGAGAGAAGCAAACTCGGGCATGAACAGCGAGACCCTCAAGAAGCTGGAAGGGAACTTCGCGGATTTCATAGCATCGCTTCTCGACGAGAACGACCCCGAAGACGTCCACCTGGCTTGGGAGTTCCAGAAGTTCCTTCACTCAAAGAAGCTGAAGCTATTGACGGCCGAGAACGAGAGCCTGAAGAGATGGAAGCAGGTCCTCCTTAGCAGATGAGTCGATGGCGATGCCTCCGCGACCACCTGGGACCCGTTAGAATCACGCAGCCTGACCAGCTCCCTTCTCCTTCGAGAACTTCCTTCTGTTCCTGAGGCTCACTGCAGCATACAGCGCCAGCAGGACGACTATCACGAGCGTCGACGAGAACAGCTGAAGGTAGGTAAGGATGATTACGAAGATGGCGACGAGCGGTAGGATAAGTAAGACAGTCCGCCTGGAAGTCAAAAGAGCAACCCGCGCGTCTGTGTTATGCCTTCTTGCGCGCCCTCTTGACTTTCTTTGGGCGTTTCACTACCCGGGCTTTGTACGTATTCTTCGGTGCCTTTCGGTGCTTTATCGCGATGAGCTTCGCCGTCTGGGCCTCAGACCACTCCTCATACGAGTCCCGCGGCAGATGCGTCTTCTCCCCCTTTCGCGACTCTCTCATGGGTGTTCAGAACGGCGTTCCGTCATATAAAGGGGGCGCAGCTACCGACGTCGCTGAACCAGGCAAGTTTGTTTCGCCCGCTCACCTCTTTTAACCAGACCCTCGCGGGGGAGGCCGTATGGCCTCTATCAGGGTCAAAGACGACGGGACCGCGCCAATCGTCGAGAAGGGTCGTGAAGCCCCGTTCAAGCAGGGAGAGTACTACGTGTTCGAGGTAGCTGACGACATTGCCAACTACTGGAACAAGATGGCCCCTGCCAGACGGGAGGACCTTTACAAGCAGTCGAGGAAGCAGGGCAAGGATGTCCGGCTGCTCGTCGAGGCTTTCGTGCACAAACCAGCACACGTGAAGTAGCCGACTGGGAACTCCGACCCCACATCCTCGATCTGCCTAGGACGGCCACTGTAAAGCATATTTACACGTCCGAGTTCATGCCCTGTAGGACCTTCCGTACGGGAAGAGCTTCGGGACTCGGCGCTTGTAATCCCGGTAACTGTCTCCAAACAGCGCATCAAGCTCCTTCTCCTCGAAAGGTATCCAGACGAACCAGAACCAGATTGTCAGGACTGTGCCCCAGAAAAGGCCGGCGACGGCCGAAAGCGCCACCGCGAGTCCGAACGCGATGCAGACCGCGCCAAAATACATCGGGTTTCTCACATACCTGTAGGGACCTGTGGGGATGAACCGCTCCGTTCTTCCCTCCGGTCTCTCGAGCGGCGTCCTGTGGTAGAACTTCAGCATAGTGACAGCTGTCGAGTCAAGGACGTCCCTCAGACTCCTGTATCTAGAAACGATGACGATTGAAAACACGCCGACCGCCGCAAGGAACGCGCCCAGCAGCCTTACCGGAACGGGGAGGTCGAGAGTCGGCCAAGAGCCGGTGACGACTGAGACGAACGCGGCAAGTCCGACCCCGGCCATTATCGATGAGAAAACGATAACAAGTATGGCGAGCACGGTGGCGGCCTCAGCACGGCGAGTGATCTTCGCCATATGCCCCAACAAGGGCAGGTGACGTATACGCGTTCCAGTTTCGCCGAAGCCGCTCTTTAGTGATACCCTAGGACTCGGTGTGGGCTGTACGGCTCCTCGAGCCGCTTGATGTCGCTGTTCTTCAGCCTGACGCTGACCGCCTCGACCAGCTCCTCCAGCTGCTCCACGCTCGTCGGGCCAACGATCGGCGAAGAGACGTACTTCTTGCTCAGGAGCCACGCGAGAGCTACCTGAGAAGGTTTGACACCCTTCTGCTTTGCCACCTCCACGAGTCTCTCGACCACGTCGAAATCCTCCGGTCTGAAGAACCTCTCCCGGATCAGGTTGTCCTTCCTGTACCTGAGCGTCGCGGACCTTCTGCCTCTCCTATACTTCCCGCTGAGGAACCCCCT
Organism: Nitrososphaerales archaeon; assembly: GCA_032906765.1. NCBI lineage: Archaea > Thermoproteati > Nitrososphaerota > Nitrososphaeria > Nitrososphaerales > Nitrososphaerales archaeon. Next base: position 144,246 of record JAJTZB010000004.1, on the reverse strand, counting down.
AGCGAGCGGGCTCCAGGGCATGATGGCCACCCCCTCCTCCCTGCAAAGCGGAATCATCTCCCTCTCCTCCTCCCTGTAAGCCAGGTTGTAGTGGTTCTGCATAGTAGCGAACCTCTCGAGGCCGAGCCTGTCGCTGGTGTAGAGTGCCTTTGCGAACTGCCACGCCCACATGCTGGACGCTCCTATGTTGTCTACCACCTTGTCCTTCCTGACGGCGTCCGTCAGCGTCCTCAGCACGTCTTCAATCGGCGTCGCGTAGTCCCAGCGATGGATCTGGTACAAGTCAATACGGTTCGTCCTGAGGTGCTTGAGCGACTTTGCGAGGTTAGTCTTGATGTGCTTTCTGCTCAAGCCTCGCTCGTCAGGCCCCTCCCCCGTGGGGAGGCCGACTTTCGTCGCTATGACAACGTCTTTCCTCCTTCCCTCAAGCGCCCTGCCGACTATCTCCTCTGACCTTCCCCAGGAGTAGACGTCAGCGGTGTCGAAGAAGTTTATCCCGATGTCCACAGCCCTGTCGATCACCTTCTTCGAGTCCTCGTAGTCGAGCGTCCACTCGTAGCCTCTTGCATCCGGGCCTCCGAAACTCATGCATCCGATGGCCAGCCTCGAAACCCTCAGACCGGTCTTGCCCAGCGTGGCGTATCTCATGCGGAGAGCAGCCCCCAGCCGAGCTTGATCAGGACCACGCGCCCTCCTATGAAGGGCGACCGCTCCTGGCGGTGTAACCCGCAATCATGTAGACGAGAGCAGTTGCAGCGACAACCTCGGACTTGCCTGTCGGGTCTAGCGGAGGCGCGAGCTCCACGATGTCCGCGCACACGACCTTGCGTCCCGTCCCGAGGAAGTATAGCATCTCGAAGAGCTCCCTAGCGTCGATCCCCCCGGCGCTCGGTGCGCTGACGCCAGAGACTGACGAGACGTCCACGCAGTCCATGTCAACGCTCACATAGACGACATCGGCGCCGCGGGACGCAATCCCATACGCCTTGCGTGCCACCGCGAGGGTGCCGGCTTCTCTCACACCCTTCGCCGTGAAGATGGTCGTGCCCAGCCTTCGCGCCTCGTCGGCGTAGCTGCGAGAGTTCAGGAAGCCGTGGATTCCGATTTCGACGAGCCTGGAGCCGTCAAGACCCTCCAGCGTCCTCACAGCGGTGCCGTAAGAGGAGCCGCTCGTCGGCCTGCCATTCATCGGTTCCCTCAGGTCGTAGTGCGAATCGAAGACGACCAGTCCGACCTTGCCGAACTTCTCGCTGCAAGCAGTGATCGAGGGCAGAGAGACACTGTTGTCGCCTCCGAGTACGACCAGCAGCGAAGACTTCGAGAGAGCGCCGCCGACCTCATTCTCCACGTCTGCGTGCACCTTCCTGACGTCTGGCGACCTGACGACAACATCCCCTAGGTCCACTATCCTCGCCTTGAGGAGGTCGAACCCGAACTCTGGGTTGTAGTTGGAAAAGAACCTCATCGCGCGCCTTATCGCCGACGGCCCCTCGGCCGCACCCTTCCTCCCGAGCACGGCGCCGTCGAACGGCACACCGAGCAGGTTGACAGCCCTAGGCGAGGCCCTATCCGCTTTCCTGACCATCGAGACGACCCTCCTGTCTCTGGGGTCGGTGTAGCTGGGAGTCGGGTAGCTGACGGGCTTTCTCAACGCACGCGCCTCTCTGGGAGAGAGAAGATTAAACGTTCCACTTTCCGCGGAGGTGTCACTGGAATGACAGTAACACTCGACGGCGGTTCACTCACGGTGGACGCAGTCATCAGGGTAGCGGAGAAGGGCGAGAAGGTGGCGGTCGGCCGCTCCTCGCTGAAGAGGATGGAGAAGTTCCGCTCCCTGCTCGAGGACAGGGTGAGCAGGGGCGACGTCATCTACGGGGTCAACACTGGCTTCGGCTACTTATCCGGGAGTGTAGTCCCGCGGAGGAGCGTCAAGCAGCTCCAGCTCAACCTGATCAGAAGTCACGCGATCGGTGTCGGCGACCCCATGCCCGTCGAAGTGGTGCGGGCGGCGATGACGATACGCCTCAACGGCCTGCTCCGGGGAAACAGCGCAGCGCGGCCTGCCTTGGCCACGATGATCATGGAGATGCTCGACCGCGGCGTTACGCCCCACGTTCCCTGGTTCGGCTCGCTGGGGGCCAGCGGCGACTTGGTCCCGTCTGCGCACATGGCGTTGACGATGGTCGGCGAAGGGCGGGCATATCACAAGGGGACGCTGCTCGGCTCCAGGGCGGCTCTCCACCGCGTCGGGCTGCGGCCTGTCGAACTCGCGGCGAAGGAAGGACTCTCCCTAATCAACGGGACGTCATTCACGACAGCGCTCGCGTGTCTAGCAGTCCACCGCTGCGAACTCCTTCTCGAGGCGGCCAACGCCTCGGTCGCACTGACAGCCGAGGTTCTCAAGGGTTGCACTCAGGCTTTCGACGAGAGGCTGATGCAGATGAGGAAGGTGGAGGGCCAGCGTCAGGTCGCGAGGAGGATATCCGGCATGCTGAAGGGGAGCAGAAGAGTCAGGAGCAACCCTGTCCCCCAGGACTCCTACTCGATCAGGTGCGCTCCGCAGGTCCACGGCTCGACCAGGGAGGCTCTCGAATTTGCGCTTAGGATAGTTAGCGGCGAGCTGAACTCCGTGACCGACAACCCCGTCTTCACAGAGAAGGGCGACACCCTTCATGGCGGAAACTTCCACGCGCAGCCCGTCGCAATGGCGCTAGACCTGCTGTCAATCGCGACAGCGTACTTGGGCGGCATCTCGCTAGCGAGGATTCACCTTTTGCTCTCAAGTAGCCCGTCAGCGCACAAGTTTCTGGCGAGGGAACCCGGCCTCCAGTCCGGGCTGATGGTCGGTGAGTACACAGCGTCAGCCCTTGCGGCTGAGAACGCGAAGGAGGTCTATCCGCTTTCCACGTACCCGGCGAACGTCTCTGTCGGGATTGAGGACCACGCCAGCTACGGAGTGAACTCGGGGCTGAAGGCGGTACGTGTCGCCGAGAATGTGGCGAGAATCCTCGCGATAGAGTTGGTCTGCGGCTCCAACTACGCCAGCTCGTTCGAAGGCGAGCTTTCGCCCTTCGACCGGAAGGTCTGCAGGTTTGTGCAGAGAGTCTCTCCGCCTCTTACGGGCGACAGGTCGCTGAGCGAGGATGTGGGGAAGCTGGCTGGCGCGCTGCTGCGACGCCCTGTCTCTCAGTTGGGCGCCGAGGCGTAGACCTCGACACCGCCCTTGAACACAGTGGAGACGTAGCCTCCCCCGACCCTGTAGGGTAGAAACCTGTAGCCGGGAAGTTCGTGGACCACGAAGTCAGCAGGTGCGCCAGGGACAAGACGGCCGAGGTCGTCCCTGCCAAGCGCCTTCGCAGCGTTCACAGTGAACCCGCGCAGGGCATCTGCCGGGGTCATCTTCATCGCGTTGCAGGCCAAAGCCATCACCATTTGGGGCGACTCGACCCACGAATTGGGACTGAGGTCAGTGCCGAGGGCAATCCTGCATCCAGCCCCCGCTATCATACGCGCGTCCGCGTAGCCTATCCCGGAGTACAGCGAAGTCCCCGGCAGGAGGACGGCGACGACGCCCCGTCTCGCCATCATCTCCACGCCCGACTGTTCGCTATTGCCGAGGTGGTCGGCGGAGACGCACCCGGTCTCAGCTGCGAGCGACGCTCCCTTCGAGTCTGCAAACTCGTCAGCATGAATCTTCAGCTTGAGGCCGAGCGCCTTCGAGGCGCGCAAGTATCTGGAGCACTCGTCCCGAGTGAAGACGCCTTCCTCGCAGAAGCAGTCGGCGAAGGCAGGTTTCAGCCGTGCCGCGGCGGGGAGCATCACATCCAAGACGTAGTCGACGTACTCCTTGGCACTGCCGAACTCTGGCGGTTTCGCGTGGAGGCCCATGAACGTTGGAACAAGCTCCACCTTCTCAGTCCTCGACAGCCGCTTCACGACGTTGAGGAGCTTCGTCTCGCTCCGCAGATCCTGCCCGTACCCCGTCTTCACCTCAACCGTCGTCACTCCGTTCCTGACGAGTTGCCGGAGCCTTCCCTGCGCCTCTGCGACGAGCTTTGCAAGGCTCGCCTTCCTTGTCTCCTTGACTGTCCTGACGATGCCCCCGCCCGCGTTCAGTATGCTCACGTAACTCTCGCCCCGTATCTTCCTCTCCAGCTCGTCCTCCCTGCTGCCGGCGAAGACGAGGTGCGTGTGGGGGTCGACGAACCCGGGAGTGACCAGCATCCCTGCGGCGTCGACAGTCTTCCTGGCCCTCGCGAATGTCTTTCGCCTGAGCTCCTTGGTCGTCCCGGTCCAGACCACCCTCCCGCCCCGAACGACCATCGCCCCTCCTTCGATTATGCCCAGAGACGATTCGTCGTTGGCACCGAGGGTGACCAGCTCACCGGCGTTGACTAATACTAGGTCGGGCTTCAACGGACCTCGCATCCACCCGAGTCTTTTATAGAAGCTCGTCGTCCCGAGGCTCAATGCTGAAGCGGGTCATCCGCGCTCCGCGTGGGACTGAGATCTCCTGCAAAGGCTGGCAGCAGGAGGCAGCCCTCAGGATGCTGATGAACAACCTCGACCCCGAGGTAGCCAAGGACCCCGACCACCTAATCGTCTACGGAGGGACGGGACGGGCTGCAAGAAGCTGGGCCGCCTTCGACGCGATCGTGAAGTCTCTGAAGAAGCTGGAGGACGACGAGACGCTCATCATCCAGTCGGGCAAACCCATCGGTGTCTTCAGGACCAGCATGGCGGCGCCGAGGGTGCTGATTGCGAACGCGCTGATCGTCCCGAAGTGGGCCGACTGGACCTACTTCAGGCAGCTGGAGGAGAGGGGGCTGACGATGTTCGGGCAGATGACCGCAGGGAGCTGGATCTACATCGGCACTCAGGGAATCCTGCAGGGGACCTACGAGACTCTGGCTGCGGTTGCCGAGAAGCACTTCGGCGGCTCGCTGAAGGGAAGAATCGTCCTGACGTCTGGCCTGGGAGAGATGGGAGGTGCGCAGCCACTCGCGGTCACCATGAACGACGGCGTTGCGATTGTCGTCGAGGTTGACGAACGTGCAATCAAGCGGAGGCTTGACAAGGGGTACTGCGAAATGACGACCGACAAACTAGGAGAGGCCCTCACACTCGCCAAGGGCGCTGCCAAGGAAGGCAAGCCGCTCTCCATAGCATTGCTGGGGAACAGCGCAGAGATCCTACCTTCGCTCCTTGACTCGGGCTTCAAACCGGACGTGGTTACTGACCAGACTGCCGCCCACGACCCGCTGGCTGGGTACATCCCGGAGGGTCTCTCAGTCGAGGAAGCGGCCGACCTGCGGAGCTCCGACCCTGACGAGTACCTAAAGAGGTCGATGGCCTCCATTGCGAAGCACGTCAAAGCGTGGCTGAAGTTCCAGGAACGCGGGGCCGTCGCCTTCGAGTACGGGAACAACATCAGGAAGATGGCGCAGGAAGCGGGCGTCGAGAACCCATTCCGCATCCCTGGCTTTGTGCCGGAGTACATCAGGCCGCTCTTCTGCGAGGGGAGGGGCCCGTTCAGATGGGTCGCTCTCTCGGGAAACAAAGAAGACATCTATGTCACGGATGAGGTCATCATGCGCGAGTTCGCTGGGAACAGGTCTCTCGTTAGGTGGATCAAGAAGGCGCACGACCAGGTACAGTTCCAGGGCCTCCCCGCGAGGGTCTGCTGGCTGGGCTACGGGGAGAGGGCGAAGTTCGGGAAGATAATCAACGGGATGGTGAAGTCTGGTGAGATCTCCGCACCCATAGTGATAGGACGGGACCACCTCGACTCGGGTTCGGTCGCATCACCCTACAGGGAGACCGAAGCGATGAAGGACGGGAGCGACGCAATCGCGGACTGGCCTGTGCTCAACGCCCTCCTGAACGCCGTGTCCGGAGCGACGTGGGTGTCGGTGCATCACGGCGGAGGGGTCGGGATAGGCTACTCGATACACGCGGGTCTCGTAGTGGTGGCCGACGGGACAGAGGCAGCCGAGAAACGGCTGGTCACAGTCCTCACCAACGACCCAGGGCTGGGCGTGGCCAGGCACGCAGACGCGGGGTACGACGAGGCGATTAGGACTGCGAGGACGAAGGGCGTGAAGATACCGATGCTCGACGGCTAGGACACGGGACAGCCATCAAGACTGCCCGCTCCGCTCCGCGATATGCTTTTCAGCATGGCCGATTCATCGAGGAGAATCATGCTGAAGGTAGACAAAGACGAGCTGAAGCGAAGATTGACTCGCGAGCAGTATGATGTCTGCGTCGACAAGGGGACGGAGCGGCCCTTCACAGGCGAGTACTGGGACGACCACGAGCGGGGCGTCTACAAATGCGTGGTCTGCAGCGCCGACCTCTTCAGCTCAGAGACGAAATTCGACTCCGGCACAGGCTGGCCTAGTTTCTGGCAACCGACGAGCGGTGACAGAGTGAAGGCGAAGTCCGATTACAGCCTCTTCACACGAAGAATCGAGGCGACTTGTGCCCATTGCGATTCTCATCTCGGCCATATATTCGATGATGGGCCACCGCCAACAAACCAAAGATACTGCATCAATTCCGCGGCTCTGAGATTCGTCAAGTCGTGAATGTTTTCGCTTATTAGAGGACTCTACATATTCTTCCGTGAACTCTGCATCATACGAATCGGAGGGTAAAGGGCCAAGTGAGCGAATCAGCGAGCCTGTTCTAAATCCCACCGCAGGTCTGACTGGTGGTTGGTCATACTCTGTCCGAGCGTTCGGCTATGCTAAGTTCTGCATCGGCTGCAGAATTCGCGCTGCATCACTCCCTTTGGAAAATTGTCCTTATCCCGAACATATGGAGTGGTTCAGAAGGGCGCGTGAAATGAAAAGACATCCCCAAGGCGTCAAACCAAAATCGAAAAATGGTTCAGGATGGACCGTCAGGATGGGACGATACGGAAGGCCTGTTTGCAGCTCATGCCACAAGGAGCCTAATTGTTCTCCCTCGGAGGATTGTACTCATGAGGAGCACCGCAGATACTACGAAAGGAACAGGGCGAATTTGAAAGCCAGGCACTGGGCAATCAAGGCCAAGGTCGTCGAATTGCTCGGAGGCAAGTGCGTTAACTGCGGACTTTCTGACATACGTCTACTGCAGGTGAACCACAAAGCACGAGCAAGCCACGTCAAGTGGGACAAGCGGTCTTCAACTAAATTCTTCAACTGGATACTGAAAGGCAAACTTCCGCAGAAAGCATATGATCTGAGATGCGCCAACTGCAACATTCTCTACGAATATGAGCTGGGTCACGTGAGTGTTCCAACGGCGTTCCTGGCAAGACACAAGGCAAACAGTAATTAGATTAGGCTTCTCACGTCATGACGAAGCGTTTGTTCAACAGCAATGCGAGGCTCGACGACGGCCCAGAGCCGACGGGGTTGCGGTACTGCATAAACTCCGCGTCCCTCAACTTCACAAAGGAGTAGTATCGCGTTCATGGCCGGCTCTGTCTACCAGATCAACATGAAGCCAAAGACTCCGGGCGCCCGCGGCCTCCCGAAGAAGCCGGTCGACTCCGCACTGGTCACAAAGCAAGGGGTCGACGGGGATTTCAACGTCTATCGTCACGAAGAACTCAATGACGACCCAGACTCGGCTCTCCTCCTTATGCCCCTCGAGACGCTCAAGCAGTTGAACTCGGAGGGCTGGCCGATCAGGCCGGGCGACATCGGTGAGAACGTCACTATCAGAGGCATCGCTTACAACACGTTCGCTCCGGGCAGGTCCTTCGCGATAGGAGGAGTCGAGGTCCAGGTCTCCCGCGCCTGCGACCCGTGCGACAACCTGTTCCTGCTGCCCTACGTGGGAAGGGAGAAGGGACCGAAGTTCCTGAAGGTCATGCTCGGCCGGCGGGGATGGTACGCCAGGGTTACGAAGGAGGGCCGGATCCGCAAGGGTGACGAGGTCAAGGAGCTGCTCGGCTGATGGACTCGAGAACACTCTTCCTGGCGACCAGGCCTTGGTCGTTCACCATGACGTTCTCCTCTGTCACGCTCGGCACCCTTATCGCATATCTTGCGGGGAGCTTCAACGTCGGTCTCTACATGTTGACCCTCGGCGGAATGATTGCGTTCCACGCCGCAACGAACCTGATCAACGACTTCTACGACGTGAAGCATGGCGTCGACAAAATGGGCGCGCCGACGACGAAGTACAGGCCTCACCCCGTTGCCGCGGGCGCGGAATCGCCATACACGATAAGGGCGTGGGCCGCCGTGTTCTACGTGCTCACGCTGCTCACAGGAGTGTATCTTTCTTGGGCGCGCAATCCCTGGGTCCTCGTCCTTGTGGGAGTCGGTGTGGCTGCAAGCGTCCTCTACACAGCCGACCCTGTTGTACTGAAGGCGAAGGGGATGGGCGAGGTGATTGTCTTTCTCATGTGGGGCCCTCTGATTCCGCTGGGCTCGTACGTTGTCCAGACAGGAACGCTGTCCATCCTGCCCGTGGTTGTGTCGATACCCATCGGCCTATTCGTGGCGCTCGTCCTCCTGGCGAACAACGTCAGGGACATCGAGTACGACGGAAGCGTGGAGACCAGGACAGTGCCCGTCATGGTTGGGAGGAACAGAGGCGTGATCATCTACCAATCACTCCTGCTAATCGCCTACCTCTTCGTGCCTGTCTTCATCGTCGCCGGGTTGCTGTCTCCGTGGTCCCTCCTCGTGCTGCTCACCTCACCGGAAGCCCTACGACTCTGGAAGATGTTCCAAGGGCAGATCCCTGACAACGCCGACCCGAGGACCGCCAGTCTCGCATTCAAGTACGCCCTAGCATACATGGCATCATTCATCCTCCAGATCCTCATTCCGATTCACATACCCCTCTGACAGGGCATCCGATGTTTTCACGACACCCGCCACAGCCCTCGGGTTGGAAACGCGTTTTCAATCCCGAAGACGGAGCAGGTGATACACATGACTGACGGGAAGAGGACGATGCTTGCCAACCGCGACTGTAGGCTCACCGTGGCGTACGGCCCCGAGTCCGAACTCTACTCATTTCCAGAATCGCACCCGCTCAACAACTCAAGGGCGAACCTCTTCGCGGAGTCACTGGGGCGGCTCGCCTCTCTTGGGACTGCGGCAAGTTCTGGTAGGCTCAGAGTGGTCAAACCGACTCCTGCAAAGGCCGAAGATCTACTGCTCTTCCACACGCCTGAGTACGTCCAACTGGTAAGAGAAGCGTCGAAGGTCGGGAAGGGTCACCTCGACTACGGCGACACTCCTGCCTTCAAAGGCGTCTTTGAAGCCTCACTGTTTCCTGTCGGCAGCTCCCTGAAAGGACTGAAACTGCTTCTCGACGGCGAGTGCAATCACTTCTTCAACCCGATCGGCGGGCTGCACCATGCCAGGAGCGGTAGCGCGGGCGGGTTCTGCGTCTTCAACGACGCGGCAATCGTGATTCACAAGGCTCTCGCAGAGGGGAAGTTCAGCAGGGTAGCCTACATCGACATCGACGCCCACCACGGCGACGGTGTCTTCTACGCCTTCGAGTCAGACCCTCGAGTCGTCGTCGGAGACATACACGAGGACGGCAGGTTTCTTTATCCTGGCACAGGGTCGGCAACCGAGACCGGCAGAGGCGAGGCCCGGGGGACGAAGTTGAACATACCCATCCCTCCTGGCTCAGGAGACACCGAGTTCTTCGTCGCGCTCGCCAGAATCGTGGAGTTCGTCCGCGGCTTCCGACCCGAGTTCATCTTCTTCCAGTGCGGCGCTGACGGTCTCGCGGGCGATCCCATAACACACCTCCGGTACTCCTCAGCGGCGCACGCCTACGCAGCGAAGAAACTTCACTCCATGGCTCACGAATTCTGCGAGGGCAGGATTCTCGCGATGGGCGGAGGCGGCTATGACCCAGAGAACGTGTCCGCGGCATGGTCCACCGTCGTCAGGGAGCTGATGGGCGCGGATGAGTAGGAATCCACTTGGCCACCTCCCAGAAGACCGGCTGGCCGTGACACGCGGGACAACCTGACCGTCGGGCCCCTCTCGCCCATGACCCATATCTCCCATTCGTTACGAAGTCTAAGGTCGACCGCTCTGAGCCTTCCGCGCGGAACGGCCAGTACACGCCTAATCGAGCCCTCGTTGAGCAATGATGGCTGGAACCAGAGGCTCGAATAATTCTTCGACCTGAACCTGTTCATGCTGGGCCGCGTCTCGCATTCGACGATGGCAACCTCCTCCTTCCGCCTTCCCTTCCTGAAACCCAGGAGGTCTGGGCGGTAAGTCGACCACGAAATCCAGCCGGCAGGCGGGAAGAGCGATTCCTCGACTACGCGATAGCCTTCGCGCTCTAGCTCCCCTCTTACTATATCCTTCATCATCCGGTGGACCGAAGACTCCACGCCGCAACCGTGGGCCCGGAGCTATTTCTCGCAAGGGCTCAACAAACCTTCAGCGCACGTCAATGATACTCGCCCTGCCACGTGGTCTGGAGGGAGGTCCGGCGGCACCTCCTCGAAGAAACGGGGTTTCCGCTCACCCATGTTGCTCGAGGTCGCCCAGCATCCGCTCGAACGGGCCTCCGTTACATCATTGCTCTGGAGCCCCTGCGACCTCAGACATATTACCCCCTCCTTGGTGAAGACGCACTGTGACTGAGCTGGCCGTCGAGGTCAAAGAGCTGGAGAAACACTTCGGCGACAAACCCGCTGTCGACAGGATATCATTCGACACTCGGCGCGCCGAGGTCTTCGGCTTCCTCGGACCCAACGGGGCCGGCAAGACAACGACGATCAAGATGCTGACGACGCTCCTCCCGCCCTCATCAGGGCACGCGACCGTGCTGGGATACGACGTCAAGACGCAGGGAAGGAAAATCAGGGAAAGGATTGGCGTCGTGCAGCAGCAGGACAGCTTCGACCAGGGCCTGCGCGCGGAGGCGAGCATGGACGTCTACGGGTTGGTCTGGGACGTGCCGAAGCAGGAGAGGAAGCGGAGGATAGACGAGATCATTCAGAGGTTCGACATGGAGGAGTTCAGGAAGACACCGACCATAGACCTCTCATCGGGCCAGCGGAGGCGCCTTCAGGTCGCAAGGGAATTCGTCCACGACATGGACCTGCTCTTTCTCGACGAGCCGACGGTGGGCCTCGACGCAATAGTCAGGAGGACTGTTCTCGACTTCTTCAAAGAGAAGGTGAAGGCAGGCCTGACGATATTCTTCACGACCCACATACTCGAGGAGGCCGAGTACCTCTGCGACAGGATAGCGGTTATCAACCACGGCAGGATTGTCCAGATAGATACCCCGCAGAACCTCAAACGCAGGTTCGGCACCACCAAGGCCGTGGAGTTCAGCCTGCTGGAGGGGAGCTCCAAGGAGTTTGCTGACAGGCTCGGCACCTTCGACGAGATCTCGAAGCTGACCCAGACCGAGTCGGGCAGCTACAGGGCCACGACCGGGAAGCCTGAGCTCGTCATACCCGAAGTCTACAAAATAGCAGACAAGCTCGGCCTGACGATCTCCTCCATCTACATAGCAGAAGCCACGCTCGAGGACGCCTTCATCTCGCTGGTGAGCGACGGGGAGAGGAGAGATCGAAGTTGAACGTCTACCTCCGGCTCACCTACAGGAACCTGCGGGCCAACCTGGACAGGATCACCCTGTTCTTCGAACTCATCTTCCCACTCTTCTTCATCGTGCAGGGCTACGCCCTAGGTGGAATCATCCCTCCGTTCGAAGTGGGCGGTGTGACGTTCAGCTACCCGGTCTTCCTCGCCGCCGGCGCTGTCACCCTCACGGTCATCAACTCGGGTACGAACGCGGGCACGCAGCTGTGGTTCGACAGGAAGAACGGGATGTTCGAGCAAATCCTGATGGGCCCCTTCACAAGGGCCCAGTACATCCTGAGCATCATCTTCGCCACGCTGATACTTGGAATCGCGGGCTCTCTGCTCGTCTTTCTCATCGCCATACCCGTTCTCGGCGGGAGACTATCTCTGACTGTAGAAGGCGGTGCCCTAGTGGCAGTGGCGATTTTCCTTGGCACGATGTTCTTCGGCACATTCGCGATTGCGATATCCGTCGCACTGAGGTCTTCCGAGACATTCCAGATCGTGTCGACTTTCGCGTTCTTCGTCTTCCTCTTCACCTCGTCCGTGTTCTATCCACCCAACTTCGCGCCGCCCGCGATTCAAGTTGTGAGCTACTTGAATCCCCTCACCTACACTACGAACCTCTTCAGGGCGGGCCTCTTCGGAGGGATAACGCCCATCGTCATCGCCCAGCTGCTTGTCCTAGCAGTCGAATCTGTTGCGATGTTCGCGCTGGCAGTCCTAGCATTCAGAAGAATCAGGGTCTGATTCAGCAATCCCTCGCGTCCTCTAGTTGGAGCCCACAAGCGGTCCGCAGAAGAGGCAAACAACTCAGGGCGCCTAGGCCATCGGACGTGATTGAGCAGCCCCACTCTCTTTCAACAGGTTTGAAACCTTTCACAAAAGGGTCAAGGTGCGGGAGGCACGATAAGGAAATATACGAGGCGGGAACCACCCGTGATTAGATAGGTTGACAGTTAAGGTAACGCCACCCGCCGACGCTACGGGAAGGCTGAAGGAGGTCTACGACCAGATTGCGAAAGAAGGAGGCCAGATTCCTTTCGCCCTGACGTTCCTCTCCGCCAGCCCCGAACTGCTCCAGGTATACTGGGGGGCCCAGAGGGACATGATGGCCCAGAGCCACCTGACGAAGCAACAGCTTGCGATGATAAGCTACGAGGTGGCGAAGGCTGACGGCTGCAAGATCTGCAAGGGCCTCTGCGACAAAGAGCTGAGGAGCATCGGCATGAACGACGAGGAGATCAAGACGCTGGACAAGGACATCAAGAAGACGATGCTCGACCAGAAGACGAAGAACCTGTTGATTTACGCGTACGCGATAGCTGAGGATCCCCACAACAAGGACGGCGTGGTCAACGCGTTCAAGACTCTCGGGATGACGGACGAGGAGCTCCTCGAGATCGCCGCAATCACACTAGCGAACAAGAACCAGTTCAGTCTGATTCACAGCCTGGGATATCACTCGAAGTAGTTCCGGCTCAGTTCAGCCGAGAAGCCAACTCTCACATCCGTTTCCCATCAACGATATTCTGGCATGACCTTTCTCGCATAACGCCGCAGCCAGACAATGATCATCGCAGCGACCCAAAGGTCCGTCCTCAACAAAGTGCGGTCCACGAGAACATGTCCGAAGACTGGAGCAGCCGAGAGAAGGAAGATGGCTCCACCTAGCAGCCAGCTGACTGCCTCGGACCGGAGCTGCCTCACCATGTCCTTTGGCACCGATGTCCGCGTAGAGTCCTGGGACAAAGCTCGGCGGACTGATGACCAGCGCATTGGCGCCTATCGACAGGGCGAGCCCGAAGATGAGGTCAGAGAGTGATTCTATTCTCGGCCTCGGTCTGCTCTCAGGTCCGGTTCCCACCTCCGCTTCCTATCCTTGGCCAGCCGGGGCCGTCATCGTTTCTGGGGCCCCCGAGCCTGCCGGGGTGGGTGCGTAGGGACGGAAGCGCCTTCCTTGCTCCCTCATGACCAAGAAGTACAGCGGAATGGAGGCCAGGATGACCACGGCGAGGGCCAAGAGCGCCTTCGAGAGGCCACCCGCGAAGAGGGCTGCCTGTGGCGCTGTCAGCCCGGAGACGCTCCCGAGGTAGATCTGCCCGACCAGCGTGGGCGGCAGCGAGGCGGCTGATACAGAGACCACGAGGGCCACGCTGACTGCGTAGGCTATGAAGATGAGAGTGAAAGCCGTGCCGTTTGCGACCCCGCGGAGCTCCTGCCGGGCGAACTTCAGCGCAGAGGCGATGGACGGCGCCCACACCAAGCCTCCTCCCACGCCAACCACCCCGAGCAGAGCGGCGACGTACAGCCCGGGCGAGGCAGAACCCATCGTTGCGCTCAGCACGACCACGGAGCCGGCCGCCAGCAGTCCACCGACGATGGAGGCCACCGCCGACCTCCGCAACCTGTCGAAGACCCTCCCTCCTATGGGGTTGAAGACTGCCAGCGCCACGGGCAGGGGCGATATCCACAGGCCGGCAACGACCGGAGAGAAGCCGGATATCGACTGGAAGTAGAATGACATGACGAACGTTATCCCGAAGAACCCAATCTGCATCAGCGCAAGGGCAAGGACGGAGTAGACGAAACCCCTGTTTCGCATCAGCTCCTTGTTGAGGATAGGGTTCCCCGACCTCGCCTCCGCAGCCACGAAGAGGCCCGCTGCCAAGATTGCCGCCGGCACCAGCCTGTAGTCGAAGAAGCTCAGCCAAAGCATCACTAGAGTGACCGCCAGCCCGAGCAAAGTCGCGTTGACGAGGTTCAACCTGCTTGCGTTCCCGCCCCTCACATCGAGCGCGGCGGGAATCCGCCTGAACGCGACCAGGATGGCTGCGGCCGCGACTGGCACGTTAACGTAGAAGATGAACCTCCAGTCAATCTGCGTCAGTATGCCGCCGAGGAGAGGACCGGCGACAGCACCCATGCCCCACGCGATAGAATTGACTCCTATCGCCGAACCCCTCTCGTTGGGTCGGAACGAGGCGAAGATCAGCGGAAGTCCCGTGGCGGTCAGCACAGAGGCCCCGATTCCCTGAACCACTCGGAAGGTCACCAGCTCGACGGCGCTTTGACTCAGGCCGCAGAGGGCAGAGGCGAAACCGAAAATGGCGAAGCCTAACAGGTAGACCCTCTTCTTGCCGTAGTTGTCCCCCATCTTCCCAGCCTGAAGCACCAGCGCCGCGGCAGCGATGATGTAGCCCGTGACCACCCATCCAAGGAGTGACACCCCAGACGACAACCCCTTCGACATCGCAGGCAGCGCAATCGTGACTATGTTCGAGTCAAGCGCTACCATGAAGGAGCTGAGGGTCGTCACAGAGAGTATGGTCCAGCGCGGCAGTCCGCTGGCTGGCTCGGGCTCTCTCACTGTCAAACTGGCACGCCCTTCCCACCCCGCATTTTAGACTATCGAGAGATGACCTTCTTCAGCAACTCCAGAGAGACATTTCCCCCTGAGATTACGAGGACCACCCTTTCTCCCAGCCTGTCGAGGTCCTTCCCAGCAAGAAGCGCGGCGACGGGAGTGGCACCCGACGGTTCGGGAAACACATGCGCTTCCTGAATCTACACTTTCATCGCCTCGTGTGTCTGTTCTTCCGATGCCCTGTACGTACCGTCGACGAGCTTCCCGCACACGTCGAAGGCCAACTCCCCAACAGAGGTTGGAAAAGCCGCCAGCGATCGACTTGGGCTCGGTGGTCGCCCTCTGTCCCGCCTCCAAGGAGGCCCCGAGCTTCGCCGCTCCCTTCTTCCTCTACGCTTTCGCTAGGTCGACTGCCGAGCGCGCACCTAGATTGTAGTGGTGGAATGATCCATCTCAGCTTCTTCCGCGCACCAGTCTAATCGTATGACAATGTAATGGGACTCGAGCTGAGCGGCTGGATCAGCGACCTCTCCGTTTCTTCCTCGTCGACTGGAGGATGAACTTCAGCAACGGCTCGCTGATGTTGAGTGCGTCGCGCATCGAAATCATGCCAACAGGGGTACCCTCCTTGTCGAGGACGGGGAGATGACGCACCCCGGCTTTGATCATCCTGTCGATGGTTGTCGTGAGGTCCTCGTTGGGGGAGGCGACTAGCGCTGTCCTGGACATTATGCTCGAAACCGGGATTTCCTTACCGGTCAACGACTTTGTAACCGCGAAGATTATGTCCCTCTCTGTGACGATTCCTTCCATCGCGCCAACTTCGTTCACTATGATCGCACTGCCGATGTTCTTGTTCCACATGATTCCTGCGACCTCCTCTATCGTCGCGTCCTCGCCGACTGTGACTGGAGGCACCTGCATCAGGTCCTTCGTCTTCATGCTCGGCGCCTTTGGCTTGGCCTTTGGCAAGAGCGTCTTCCAGCAGCCGAGCCCCAGCTATTAACGGTTAGGAATTCTTCCTTGCAGGGAGACGCGGTCCGACCGAATGCCGCGAGCCGCCTCCAGGACTCGACTCGCACGGCATCATGCCAGCCTGTCCCCTGTCTTGTTGCTCAGAACTAGAGGTGCAGCTTGCTCCTGTACGCGTCCAGGTCGAGGAACCCGTGCCCGCTGATGTTGACGAGGATGCACTTCTCCTCCCCCTTCTCCTCCGAACTCCTGGCCTCGTCAATCGCGGCCCTGACGGCGTGCGCCGATTCGCCTGCTATCAGCCAGCCTTCGGTCTCCAGGAACAGCTTGGCGGCTTCGAACACGAGCTGCTCGTCGCTCGGGTACGCCACGGCCCTGATGTACCCCTTGCTCCTCAGCGCGCTTATGATGGGTGCAGCAGCGTGGTACCTCAGCCCGTCTGACCTGATGGGGGTCATCGACGTCTCATGGCCGAGCGTGTACATCTTCAGGAGGGGCGTGTGGCCAGCCGTGTCCCCGAAGTCGTACCTGTACTCCCCCTTCACGAGGTTGGGAGCAGCCTCCGACTGCGCTGCCAGGAACTCGCACTTCCTCTTCCCCTTCAACACCTCGCCTAGGAACGGGAGGGCGATGCCCCCGAAGTTGGAGCCTCCTCCGAGGCAGGCGACCACCAGGTCGGGCGAGTCGTCGACGCTCTCGAGCTGCTTGATAGACTCGAGCCCGATCACAGACTGGTGGATCAGCACGTGGTTCAGGACGGAGCCGAGGCAGTATGCCCTATCTGCGCCAAGGTCCGTGTACTCGAGCCCCTCGGAGACAGCGATTCCCAAGGAGCCGGGGTGCTTGGGGTCCTGGGCGAGGAGCCGCCGCCCGAACGGCGTCTCGCTGCTCGGGGACGCGTAGACCCTCGCGCCGTAGAGCTGCATCAACGCCTTCCTCTCGGGTTTCCAGTCGTACACCGTCCTCACCCAGAAGACCGCGGTGTCGAGCCCCATCAAACGCGAGGCATAGGCAAGGGCCGTGCCCCACTGGCCTGCCCCGGTCTCTGTGACAAGGGTCCTCTTCCCCTCCTTCGCAGCGTAGTAGGCCTGGGCCAGGGCGGTGTTGACCTTGTGAGACCCCGTCGGGCTGAGGTCCTCCCTCTTGTAGTAGATTCTGACCTTCTTCAGATGCAGCGCCTCCTCCATGCGCCTCGCCCTGTAGAGGGGCCTGGGCCTCCCGGCGTGGATGTACAGCTCCCTCACTTCTTCAGGGATGTCGATCCAGCTCGAGGTGGAGCCCTCCTGCTTGAGGCACTCTCCGACAAGCCGCTTCTTCAGCCCCTCGATCCTAGATTCGCCGTCCCCTGGCTCCTTCGGGGGCGGGAGCCCCCCTGGGATATCGGGGATTATGTTGTACCATTTCTTCGGGACCTCTTCCGGGGATAGAATGATTTGGTCGACGCGCACAGCGGCTCAATGTACAGAATTGTACATAAAACCTCTCTCAACGAACCTTCCTCTTCCTCGCCGCTCCTCGCGGTGACAGGAGTTTCCCTCCTCCAGACCATCTGACTGGAATCAGTTATCTACACGACCGCTCCGCGAATTGAGACAGTGCCCTCGATAACTTTGGGAGGCCAACGGGTCGAGTACACTGTCGTGAAGGGGAGAGGCAGGCGTTACACTTACTTCAGGTTCAGACCAGACTCGATGCTTGAGATAGTCTCTCCGCGCCCGAAATCGTTCGACGCCGAATCTGCCATCAGGAAAAGAGAGTCGTGGGTTCTGAAACACCGCGAAGAGTTGGTGCACGCCCGCAAGGTCTTGGACGACGGGTCAGTGATGTTCGACGGCAGGCGCCTGAAGCTCGTCTTCGTGCAGACCAGCGGAAGAGAAGAACTGCGCCTCGATGCAGACAAAGGCGCTGTCGTTATCATGGCCCACGACAGGTCGAGCACCAAGGAGCTAGTAAGGCGCTGGTTCCTCAAAGAGTCCTCAGCATACGTGATTAGGACGCTGCCCGAGCTTGCACGGAGGCTCGCTGTCCAGTACCGGAGGGCAGACGTCAGGGAGATCAAGAACTGGGGTTGCTGCACGCGGGACGGCAGGCTCTCGTTCAGCTGGCAGCTCATCGCCCTCCCCCCGCCCGTCAGGGAATACGTCCTGCTCCACGAACTGGCGCACCTCACCGAGCACAATCACTCCCCCTCCTTCAGGCGGAGACTTGGGGCCGTCCTCCCCGACTACAGGCAGAGGGAGAAGGAGCTCGACAGGGTCGTGTCCGCCTGAGTAGCTGCGCATCGCCCCGAACTACGATTAATATATCACGAGTCGCTGCATCCATCATAGGCTTGACAAAGTGGGAGTGCTACAGGTGCGGTCACGTCTTCGAGGGGGACAAGACGCCGGACGAGTGTCCCAACTGCCATTACTCGCTCACGTTCTGGCTTGAGAAGGCCGAAGCGAAGGTCACCACAGTCAGGAACTTCGTCAAGACAGACCCGCTCACGATCGACGTCAACGAGTCAGTCATGAAGGCGGCGCAGATGATGCGAAAGAACAATCTGGGCAACATCCTCGTTCTAGTAGAGGGGAAGCCCGTAGGAATAGTCACAGAGAGGGACATCCTGAACAAGGTCGCGGCAGACGATCTGCTCCCCTCCAGCATCCCTGTCAGGAAGATCATGTCATCGCCCATGATCTCGGTGACGGCCGACACCTCATTGACTGAAGCGGTCAAGCTGATGGCCACCCGCAAGATTAGGACCCTGTTCGTGACCGACGGCGGAAAGCCGCTCGGCCTCCTCAACATGAGGTCGATTGTTGGCGACCAGTTCCGAATAGGGAAGACCCTCGAAGATTAACGGCGAGGGATCCAGTTCTAGGTCCGTCTTGGGTGGACGTAGAGCTCCTCGGCTCCCTTCACGCAGAGGAAGACGAGCTCCCGCTTCCCCGCGTTCCTGAACTGATGTTCCTTGTTCGATGGGACAAATACTGCGTTGCCTACGCCCACTCTTCTGGTTGTTGTCCCGACCTTCACATTCGCCCTCCCCTTGAGGATATAGACCTCGTGCTCGTAGGGGTGCCTGTCGAGGGAGGTGTTGCCTCCTGGTGCTACGTGGTATTCCCTCAGGAAGAATTTCGACGCTCCCTCCCGATTTCCAACGAGATACTTCACAGACACGCCCTTCGCTCCTTCCCTGTCCAGCGGCTTCCCCCTGACCTTCGAGGCAACGACGAAGTAGTGCAACTATGGGTCGGAACGGGCCCGTTCGAGATTTAAGGGTTGGAGCCCTGACCAACGGCATGCGAGGACAATCAAGGCGGGACGTCCAGTCTTTGCGCAGGCGAGCAAGGAAGGAGCTCCTCGCCGCTGCGAGGGGACGAAGAACAATCAACTACGGTATGCTGATGAAGAGGTTCAGACTTTCACGCGGAAGAGTTCTCTCGGAGCTGATTGGGTCGGTAGACAGAAAGGAGTACGAATCCGGTGCGCCCGGCTTCGCCGCAATCATTGTTCGCAAGGACACGGGCTACCCGGGAGGGGGCTACTTCTGCGACGGCGACCTGCCTCCTCGGCTGCGAAGGCCGAAAGGACGGAGCGCCGACCCCAGGCTCTCCAGCAATGAGAGGGCTCACATCAGGACGCAGCGGGAGAGAATCTGGACATACTACTGCGCGAAACGAGGTAGACGGGTTTCGAAGTGGACACTGTCTGCTCATCCTCTCTCCACGCGACCCTCGTCCCCCGAGTGCACCCCGGCCTCCTGCCTGTCGAGCGAGGCCACGCTCTGAAGATACGTCTCCGGGTCGACCTCTCTTGTGCTGGCGTTGTCGACGTCTATGACGAAGACGGAGTGGATGCGGGCGTACAGCAGCTCCTGCAGCGAGATTGCAGGTTTGTCGTAGTACATGTCGGTGAGCCTCTTTATCGCAGCCGCCTCATCTAGACTCCTGAACCGAGGCGGCTTTACGAAGAACGGCGAGAAGTCCAGCACGTACGAGGAGGTCGTGCCGAGGGCGAACTTTCCTGCGAACCTACTGTATCTCGCCAGCTTGCTCGCGATTCTGCTCTGGGCGTAGGTGGCAGGTCGTAGCGCCGCCTCCGGCGGGATGAAACCAGTCTCGATCTCAACGATTAACGCCCCGTCGCCGCGCTTTCCGTACACATCACACACAAGCTGCTTGTCCAGCCTCTGCTCCACCTTGACCTCGTATCCGTCTTTGATCAGGCTGTGAGCGCAGACCAGTTCGAGGACGGAGTGATTGATCTTGACCAGGTTCTTCTTGTACAGTCCAATCAGTATGTCGGCCGTTGCCAATACCTTGGCAAGTGTCGCCTCGTTGTCGTCCTTGCACGCTCTGTTCCCGAGCTCGTACATATCAGCCCTGAACTTCTTTACGTCCAACCAGACATCCAGAGGCGGGCCACGTTATTAAGAAGAGGAGGCGCTACGTCAGGCGACTGGCCCAGAATTCACCGAGCAACCGTCTGACTTCGTCGTCCTCCACCTGGTCGAATTTCTCATAGAATTGACCTATGGCAAAGAAAGGCTCGGGCGTCGCGAGGCAGACCACCCTGTCGGCCTCTTCAGACAACGCGGCAACCACCTCCGCTGGAGCCACAGGCACGGCCACGATTACAGACGCCGGCGCGTGTTTCCTCACCGATTTCACTGCTGCGGAGGCGGTGCTGCCCGTCGCGATACCATCGTCAACTATCACGACGACCTTCCCTCCGAGCGAGGGGTACGGCCTGTCGCCCCTGAACCTCGCCATCCTCTCCTTCACCTCCTCTGCCTTTCGTGCCGCTTCCGACTTCAGATAGCCTGCCTCGACGCCAAGCAACCCGACAACATCTTCGTTCAGAATCACGTCTCCCTCCTGTGTGACTGCGCCGAGCGCGAATTCTGGTTCTCCGGGCGCCCCGATCTTCTTCGTCACCACGATGTCCATCTCCGCACCAAGAGCCTTCGCAACCCTGCTGGCGATCACAACTCCGCCCCTCGGTATTCCGAGGACCACCACGTCTCGGCCCTTCAGCTCGCCTAGGGCATCCGCGAGCAGGGCCCCTGCCTGCTCCCTATCACTGAAGATTGCGGTCGACATGTTCGCCCATACTGTTGAAGATTTGCCTCGCCCGACTTTCAGGAGGGATGTGGCTTTCCTTTGACGGTGGTTCCGTAGCATTCCCCCATCGCCACCGCCCAGGTTTGCCCTCGGTCGGCACGCGTGGAGTCCGAGTCTCCCCGGGCACTACGTGCGTCGCCATCCCGCTCGCGGACGGTACCGGACGTCTAGGCTTTCCCGACGTCTCTTCGTCTCCGCGAATCCGTCCTTTTCCTGGCCGGACGAGTGAACTCTGTATTGCACTTCCGATATATACGGCTTCGGACGATTTTCAAGGCTGGAAACCATCTTTCCTCCTTCGCTCCCACAGATTCTCTTCACTGGCAATCGTGCCTCCTCCTTAAATGAACGGTCAGAAACCGCTCTTCAGATTGCCTAACCTGAAGATACTCGTGTGGGAACACAGGGAACCACAAGGAGAGCCTGACGTCGAAGTAAAGATACCTACATCCATGGCGAAGTGGATCCCGAAGATGATGAGGTTCGTGCCGAAGAAGAACAGAGAGGAGATGTGGGGAGGAGAGGTCGACTTCGACGCCATGTTCTCGGACATTGACCAGATGATCAAGACGGCGGCCGCGAGCGGGAGCCAAGAGCTGATGAGCGTCCGCGCGAAGGACACGCACGTCAAGGTACTCATTCAGGGATAGGCGACCTCCGTGCACATCCGAATCGACTTCCGGCTAATCTTACCGGGCGTGCTGATCTTCCTAATTGGGCTTGCCTTCTTCGCCGTCTGGTTGGTCCTCGCAATAGTTTCGTTCTTCCTATTCTTCATCCCCGCTCTCCATGGTATCTTCTACTTCGTCCTCGACCTCTTGATGGCTTCCCTCTTCCTGATGGCAGCGGGCGCCCTCATCGCCCTATCTGGCGCGAGGGGTTGGTGGGGAGCAGGATGGTCCCGCGGCGCAAACGAGGAAGCGTGGAAGGACCGGATGAAGGTGTCGGACCGAGTCGGCGAATTCATTGGCATCGCAATCTCTTTGCTCGTCCTTCTCTACTTCTATGAGAGCCAGGTCCTCGCGACCGGCTTCTTCACCTCGACCTTCGGACAAAGTGAGCAGCTGGCTTTCTATGGCCCAATCATCCTTGGGATGGTGGCCAGCTTCGTCAGGGGAACCTACGGTAGGAAGAACGCTGTGAGGCCGTTGCAATCGTTCCATGGAGCGGTCATCGCAGTTACTGCATTTTGGTTGCTCTACACCTTCCCATTCGAGTTCACCCACCTTACTGCCCTGTTCCCTTCCTTCATCCAAATCCCCTTCTGGTGGGTTTCTAATCCCGTAGGTCAGCTACTCTTCTTCCTTGCAGGGATAGGGGGACTCGTGAGCATGGCGACCCATGCTGTGAGGTATGCTTCCGTGAGAGGCCGGCTTGCCTCCAGCTTATCACCGATGAACTAGTAGCAACAAACTGTTAAATGAAGAACCTAGGGGTGGACGATGCTGCTTGAGTGAGCTCACGGCTCAGAAGGGAGACACCGTCTCGGTACACTACGTCGGGAAGTTCCCGGGTGGAAAGGTCTTCGACACGAGCATGAAGTCGGAGGCCGTCAAATCCAGCCTGTACAACCCCGCAAGGGACTACAAGCCCCTCCAGGTGACCCTCGGAGCCCATCAGGTCATCACCGGGTTCGAAGAGGCTCTCGTGGGCATGAAGGTCAGCGAGACCAAGGAGGTTACTCTGCCCCCTGAGAAGGCATACGGAAGAACGGGCAGACACCAGACGGCTGGGAAGACGCTGCAGTTCAAGCTCCTTGTGACGAACATAAAGAAGCAATAGCGTCAAGTCCCAGTACGGCCGTTAGCCTTATCTCGCGTTCACTGTAACCTGGTCCAACTTGGCCAAGAACGCGAAGCTCAACGTGGAAATAGAACGCGACGTCCCGATCGAACTCCATCCCCTGACGGATTTCTTCAAGGGCTTCGAGAACGTCAAGGCGGTACGGGACTTGTTCGGCAAAAGGACGGAGAAGGTCCTGAAGAACATGAAGGTCGAGTTCTACTCTTCCAAGTGGGGCTACATGGGCGTGAACGACAGCGACGGCCACATCCTGATCAGCGGTCACCACATGAAGCACAGCCCGTTCAGGACGCTCTATCTTGACATCCTCCACGAGCTCTTCCACATCAAGCAACACATGGGTGGGAAGAAGCTCTTCCTGGATGATTTCGAGTACTTCGACAGCCCAATCGAGATTGAAGCGTACGAGTTCACCGTCAAGGAAGCCAGACGAATCGGGATGACCGACAGGGAGATCATCGACTACCTCGAAGTCCCGTGGGCTGACAAGAAACAACTGGCGAAGTTCGTGAAGAAGGTCGGACTGCGGTCCAAGTAAACTGTCACTACTCCTGGCACACATCGACGCAGCATTCAATTCGAGCATCCGCTGAACGCGAATTGACTGGGATACTATTCTACCGCCGAGAAGACCATCTTCCTGACACTCAATGGCGAAAAGAGCATTCACCATAGACACAGGCAAGGAGAAGATCCCGGTCGAGGGCCACGCGCACCAGAACGTGGCTGTAAAGTACCTGATGAAGCGGAGGCGGAGCCTCCTGATAACAAAGGACCCCGCCAAGGTGGAGAAGCTGTTCTCGGAAGTCCCCACGAAGGTGAGCATTGTAGGCGCCAACGTGACCAAGACCTACAAGGTCAACTGGGAGCGCGTGGGCACCGGAGAGTTCCCAGGAGCCAGGTTCACCTTCACGCTGGATGAGGTAAAGTAGCCCAGTCAGGATGAGCGCAGGACAACCTTCTCGGAGCTGAGCAGCTTCAGCCCGAGCCAGATCACTGCAGCCAAGAACATAACGTTCGTCGCCAGCGAAAAGCCGGCTTCGCCTACCGTAATCGTTCCTGTTATCACGTCCCTCATCAGGAGAGTGAGGCCTAGGACGGGTATCGAGGCGTACTGAGACAGCTGGCTCGGTGGCAGGAATGACGTGACGTACAGAGGGATGAAGAGCACCAAGAAGATGGGGCTCAGGTACTGCTGAGCCTCCCGGATGTTCTTGGCGAAAGTCGAGATGCAGAACCCGACAGCAGACAAGGACAGCGCGGCAATGACCATGATCCCGAAGACCGCCGGGAACGCCCCATAGCCTATGATTGAGGAGCCTTTGCCTCCTCCGAAACTTATCTCGCTAAGGCTGAACAAAGTCCCTACGAGCCCGAGGACCGCGGTTATCATCGATAGCAGGAACGCCACCAGATACTTGCCGAGGAAAATCTCCGTCCTGGAAGGCGGGAGGGTGAACAGCGCCTCTAGGCTCCTTCGCTCTTTCTCGCCAGCTATGTCGTCCACCATGAAATAGAAACCACCTAGGAATGTGAAGTAAAGGAGGAAGCTTGGGAAGAGACTCGCCGCAATGGAAGTGCCGACACTCTGAACCTTGCCGATGGGAATGCGAGCCACGCCAATCGGGTTCAGGTCGGCCTGCGTCACGCCCTTCTCCTGCAATCTAGCAGAGGCTATGCCGTTGGAGACGCGGCTCAGGACACCAGAGATCAGAGACACCCCGATCTGGGCCCGGTTGTTGCCCGGGTCGAAGTACAGCGAGACGTTCGCTTGGCCTCTGGAGTCTATTGTCGTAGTGAAACCGTTCGGGATGACTGCGACCACGTCGTAGGTGCCTCCCTGGACAGCCGCGGTGACGTTGGCCGACGGTGCCTCGGAGAAGGTGATTCCTGGCGTGGTGGAAAGCGCATGCTGGATTGACAACGACACGTTGCCACCGTCCTGGTTCACCAGAAGGACAGGCGACGGGTTCGAGGTCGGGTTCGAGAAGTAGCCGATGGCACCGAACATCAACGGGAACGACAGGAGGGGGACGACCAGGGCGGTTATGATTGTCCTTCTGTCCCTGAGCATGTCTATGATTTCCTTCTTCGCGACGAGCCGTACCGTCCTAGCCCTTGACACTGCTTTCGCCTCTCACCAAGTTCACGAAGACCTCTTCCAGTCCCTTGCCCTTCGACATCGCCTCAAGCTCCTCCACAGTCCCGGACGCCCTCACCATCCCCTTGTTCAGTATGGTCACCTGGCTACAGAGGAGCTGCGCCTCGTACATGTTGTTGCTTGTAAGAAGGACCGTTTTTCCCTCCACGGCGACCGTTTTGACGTACTCGCGTATCGCCCTCGTCGACATGACGTCAAGGCCGAGAGTGGGTTCGTCCAGGAGAAGGACGGGCGGGTCGTGAATCAGGGCACGCGCGAGCGCAAGCTTCTGCCTCATTCCTCTGGAATACTTCCCCACCCCGTCATCCATCCTGTCGAGGAGTTCGAACATCTTCAGGAGGGTTTCTATCCTCGCTGAGAGGGCGTCCCCTGAGAGACCTTGTACGCCTCCGTAGAACTCCAACGTCTCTCTGGCTGTGAGCCTGTCGTAGAGGCCTGTGTCCTCTGGCAACACGCCTATGCTGCCCCTCACCTTTCCTGGATCGGAAAGGACGTCGAAGCCGTTCACCTTGGCGGTGCCCGACGTCGGCTTAATCAGCGTCGAGAGCATCCTCACTATCGTGGTCTTCCCAGCCCCGTTCGGGCCCAGCAAGCCGTAGACCAAGCCCTTCGGGATCTCCAAGGAGACGGCGTCTACGACCGCTTTGTCGCCGAACTTCTTGGTCAGGTCCTGAATCGAGATGGCCGAGTCCAATCCTCATTCCCCTTCCGCTAGCGCCCTTAGAAGGTTCCGAAAATGCCCGCTGCAACCCTTAGAAGGAGGACCGCGTCCTTTGCACAGCTGCTCATGAGCCCGCGGGGAAGGAGAGATGCTTACAGCGACGCCATCGAGAAGGTGAGGTCCCAGCACCGCGACTCGATCAAGCCCGCCCGCTCAACTGTCGAATGCCCCTCGTGTGGCACCAGGCAGGTGATACCCGATACGCCAGGCATGAGGCGCTGCCTGAAGTGTGGATACGAATTCCGACCGAGGCTCTGAGCCTATTTCCTCGTCATCGTCTTTGTCTTCCCAGTCTTGGCATCTGTCCAGGCCACGTAGCTGGTGCCGCACGAGGAGCACACGAATCTCTTGACAGCCATCGGGTTACTCTTCCCCCTTCCGCCAACCCATTCGCTTGCAGGATTAGCGTTGTCAGTCCCGCACTTCGGGCACTTCAATCGTGTCAGGTCCCTGTCTATGACCCAGCTCTGCCCCGCTGCTTGAAGTACTCCTTCAGCGGGCCCCAATATGATTCGACCCAGCCCTCATTGTACATTTGGACCTGCTCCGCAGGGACCTTCGAGTGCACCATGCTGAGCTCTGTCTTTCCTCCCTCGCCTCTGAACCTCAGTTCGAGTATCGAGGGAGGATACCCAGTGGGCCACTCCGAGGTCTTCCACTCTTGCACGACTCTCTTCCCCTTTTCCAGCTCGAGGAACTTGCCCGAGATGTATCCATCCCACGCCTCGAACTTCGCCCCTTTTCTCGCAGTTCCGGTCGCGGTCGAGCCGGTGAACTCCGAATGCCTCCTCGCGTTGACGTATGTATCATAGACTTCCGAAGGAGGAGCGTCGATGGTTACGCGCTGCCTGATGGTTCCGAACTTCTGTGACGACATCAATCTGCAACACAAATGCTGTGAAATAAGGCTGTCGAGATTGATCAGGAGAATCTGGAGAAGCTCTAGCTTGCCGCGAGGAACTTCCGAAGTGCTTGGTTGAAAGCCGCCGCGTTCTCGATGTGCGGGAAGTGCGCGGCCCCTGGAATCTTTACCGACCCACTCTTTGGAATCGACGCGGTTAGTAGCTCACCTATCTTCCTGAGCCAGAGGGTACCCGAGTCGCCGTTGACCACCAAGGTCCTGGCCGATATCTTCGCGGCCTCGATGCGTGTGAAGTGCGGGAACTCGGTCTTGAGTTCTCCGATCATGCGCCCGTTCTCAATCATCATGTTACGGACGTCCTTGTCGAACCGGGCGAATGCGCCCCGTCTGTCCTGAACCCCGTCCACCATGAGCTCCACCGACCTTTCCATCTGGCCCTCCTCGAAGGCCTTGATCGAAGGGTACAGCGCGGTGCTCTGGAACCTTCTCGCAGAGAGAGCAACCGAGGGGCTCCGCAGCAGGAGAGAGAGCATCTGCGACTTGCTGTTCGGGTCGCCGACAAGAAGCGTGGAGACCGCCGCCTCCACGAGAACCAACGAGCGGACAAGGTTCGGGTGGTCGGCTGCGAGAAACGCGGAAGCGAAGCCTCCGTAGGAGTGACCCACAAGGTGGACTGGACCCAGCCCGAGTTTCTCGATGAACGCCTTCAGGTCGCCGGCGTTGTTACCCACCGTGCTGTCCAGAAGGTCGCCGCTTCTCTTGTTGGGGGCAGCGTAGCGCCTGCTGATCGTGATTGCTCTATAGCCATCCGAGAGCGCCTCTACCTGTCGCGTCCAAGCCCTGTAGTCAGTGGGAATCCCATGGACGAAGAGTACAGGTTGCCCCCTGCCCTTCTCCTCGTAATACAGAGTGGTCCCGCCCGCGTCAACGCTCGGCATTCATGCCTTGCCCTCATTCGGCCTCTATAGACTTGCCGCTTTATCCCCGCTTTTTCCAGGCCTTGGCCCTCTCGCAGAAGTCGTCCACCTCCTCCATCGCCCTCGGGCAATGTTTGTAGTGGTTTACGACCTCCCTGAGGGTCTCCTCGATGGGTGTCGGCGGGCCGGGGCAGAGCGAGTCCAGCTGGGCCCTGACCTCCATGAGCGGCTGCCACACGTCCGACGGGATTGTGAACGGCACTCCCTGCTTCGCTGTCGCCATGGCTAACGGATGGCAGCAGTTGATATTTCTGGCTTGCAAACGCCTTTAACAGAAGCCCGCGTCAGCCCCTCCATGTCAAACAAAGACGAACTTGTCGGAACCATCAAGGAGCACATCAGGAAGCGCAACGAGGCCAAGGACGCCAAGTTCCTCTTCGGCGCCGAGAGGGTCGACCTCAGGAGGGTCGATCACCTGAAGTTCGAAGCTCGCAAGAAACACTTCACCTTCCTCGTCGACGAGCCCGCCGACCGAGGAGGCACGGATGAGGCACCCAACCCGCTCGCCTACTTCATGGCTGGGGCAGCCTCCTGCCTGCTGAACCAGTACGCCACACTCGCAATATCCAAGGACATCCCCCTGACGGACCTAGAACTGACTGCGAGGGGCCACTTCAACAGGATACTCGGCGGTGCCTTCGAGGAGATGGTCTACGACATCAGGTTGTCCAGCACTGCAACAACAGATGAAATCCTGAGCCTGTCGAAGGAGGCAGAGAGGATGTGCTACGCCCACAACACGCTGAAGAAGGCCAGAGTCAAGATGGTCACGAACCTCTTCCAGAACGGGAAGCAGGTCTCCTGAAGCTACAGCCCGATGCTGTTGATGATGCCGCCCGAGTTGCCGTCGACCACCAGAGCTATCTTGGTGCCCTTGTGGTCGTACCTGACGAACCAGACTGGCGCGTGAAGCAGCTCCCCTTCGCCCAGGTCCGACTCCGTTGAAAGCTGCTGGATCATGTGGTGGGCAGCGTGCGCCTTCTCCGACTGCAGCTGGTCGACCATCGTCTTGGCCTGGTACTTCGCCGTGTCCTCGCCAACGTCCCCGTTCATGACCTTGACACCCTTGACCTTGGTGGCGTCGAAGAGAGCCCTGTCTGCAAGTTGGAATTGATACTCCTTCGGTTGGTACTCGGTCAGGGCCTTCAGCGCGACGACGGGGTAATTGTAGTCATTGTCCATCTGATAAGCCCGCTTCGTGCCCTGCCCCCCGCCCATCCCCCCTCCCATCATCGTACCGAGCAGGACCCCGCCCATCATAGCTCCGCCTCCTCCCCTCCTGCCTCCCATCGCGCCCCCGAGCATCCCAGCAAGCAACGCCGTGGTTGCGATTGAACCAGCCTCGGCCGCCATGTCGACTGCCACGAGCGACGTCCTGGCAGACACGGGGATCAGCCAGTAGGGGACCAGCGCCAGGTTCATCTCCTCCATCGTGGACTGTTCCATCAGGTGCCTGTGCAGGAGTCCCCTGTCAATTTGGCCATGAACTATCTTCAGGACATCATCTTGTGACGAGAACTTCAAGGGCAGCATCGTGTGCTTCTGGATGCTTCTCCATCCGTCGTTGGCAAGCGAGACGCTGCTCCCGCAGTACGCGCAGGTGATTATCATCTCGCCGAACTTGGGCGCGATCGGAGCGCCGCAGCTGGGACACTTCAGCTGCGTAGTGCCGCTCGGGGCGATTACCTGACCGCTGCCGCTCCCTCCGGACTGGGGCTGCGTGACCAGCCCGATCTTCACACCGCACTTGTAGCAGAACGCGGCCTGATCGGGCAGCTGTGTGCCGCACTTCGGGCAGAACATTGTCATAACCCACCTAGAGTTGCTTTCCGCAGTTCGGACAGAACTTCGTGTCCGCGCCCACGGCCGTCCCGCACTCCGGGCAGAACTTCGCCTTCGTACCAGAGGGAGATCCTCCCTGAGGCTGCGCCATGCTTGTGCCGCAGTTCGGGCAGAACTTCGTGTTGAGAGGCATCAGCGTTCCGCAGTTCGGACAGCTCTTGCTCTGACCCTGCGCCATGCTCTGGCCCATCTGCCCGCCAATCGCTGCTCCAGCGCCGAGTCCCGCACCCAGTCCGGCGAATACTCCAGCGCCTCCCGACGG
Organism: Nitrososphaerales archaeon; assembly: GCA_032906765.1. Taxonomy (NCBI): domain Archaea; kingdom Thermoproteati; phylum Nitrososphaerota; class Nitrososphaeria; order Nitrososphaerales; species Nitrososphaerales archaeon. The sequence goes on along the minus strand of JAJTZB010000004.1, from coordinate 114,580 downwards.
ATTCTTTGCAGCGTCTTCGATCGCCTGGCCGGTCTGGTACTGCATGTAGTTGACGCCGAGCACTGACATCTGCGACCTCGTATCGATAGCCTTCTGCACCTCGTCGGGCAGGCTCACAGTCAACCCAGAGATTTTGTTGATCTCTATGCCATACTGCCCGAGGTGGTCAGGCGCCACAGCGAGGACTTCCTGCTCTATGTTCGTCAGGTTGGCGGCAAGGTCCGTGACCTTCAGCCCTCCCTGCTTCATCTTGCCCAGGGCGTTGTAGATCAGGATGACCATCTGCTCCTTCACCCTCGACTCCACGTCGTCTGACGTGTCTGCGTTGAAGGTGCCCACGAAAGTGTTGATGAACAGCTCAGGCGACGAGACCTTCCACCTGTACTCCCCGAAGACCCTGAGGTTGACGACCCCGAACGTCGGGTCAGTGAACTGGTACGGCTGGGTGCTGCCGAACTTTCCGTCAAGGTACCTCTTCGGGACGTAGTACACCTCGGCCTGCTGGACGACCCCTGTGAAGAACTTCAGAAGCCTGCCCACCACAGGAGCGTTGAAGTCCGTGAGTGCATACCTGTTCGGCTGGTCGAAGTACGTGAGGACCTTTCCGTCCCTGTAGAAGACCGCAATCTCGTCCTCCCTCACTACTATGTTGTCGTTGAGCCTGATGTTCCGCGGGACCTTCCAGAGGACGCTGCCCTGCTTGAACTGGTCCTCCCAGTTTATCGTGGTTGACCCGAGGACGCTGCCTCCCGTGGCCGGTATGTCACTCGGCTTCTTCCCGAACAATCCGATTCACCTCTACCCTACCGCGATTCCCTCTATCGCTTCCATCCTCGTCTTCCACTTTTGCTTGATGTCTGCGAGTGTCCGGGAGAGCTGCGCTGCGGATGCCTGAATCGAGTTCGGCGAGCTGGCGTCGTAGCTGAGCTTCCCGGCTGTCTCGGCGAGCTGGAAGACGGAGCTGACGAACGCGTAGTCGTATTCGTACAGCTTGTTGAGCTTCTCTTCATTGATTGCTATGGGCGCTACCCAGCCAGAGTACCCCTGCTGGGCGTGCCTCACCTCTCCGCCGAGGCCCTGGATCTGCGAGATCAGGGCGCCTACCGTCGTGAGGTTGGTCAAATCATTGCTCGCGGCGACCTGCTTCCTCAACTGCTCCAAGCTCCCCTTCACGGCGTCCAGCTTGTTGGCGACCTGGTTTCTCAGGAATTCGTCAGAGACCCTGATGTCCTCTAGCTTCCTGTAGCCCCTCAGCCCAGGCAGGAGGAGCTGCAGCTTCTTCAGCGGTCCCCTGCTCGCCTCGACCTGCTGTCTGATGTCTGGGTTTCCTTGCGACAAAAAGCGTCACTTGGCGACGCGAGAGCCTCCGTCGATATAAGTCTTGGTTACTCTCAGTACGTATGGCACTACGCTGTGGAGCGCTCCATCCTTAATTAACCGACGAGCTGCATTCGCGAAAGTTGGACCTCGAGGCGAAGCTTCGGATTGGTTGCAGTGGCTGGTCATACAAGGATTGGAGCGGGTCCTTCTATCCGAAAGGGCTACAGCCGAAAGACTATCTGAAGTTCTACTCGGGCGTCTTCAACTGCGTTGAGATCGATTCCAGTTTCTATAGAATCCCCAATCAATTCATGATCAGCCAGTGGAAGAACAATTCGCCCGGTGGGTTCGTCTTCTCGCCGAAGCTACCAAAGAAGATAACGCACGACAACAAGCTCGAGAACTCCGAGTCCACGCTCACGTACTTCTACAGCATGATGAGCAAGCTGGGGGACAAGCTCGGCCCGATAGCAGTGCAGCTCCCGCCGTCGGTCAAGCTCAGCACGCACTTGGACACAATGAAGACCTTCCTGAACCAGCTCAGCCCTGACTTCCGCCACGCAATCGAGTTCAGGCACAAGTCGTGGTTCTCGCCAGAAGTCTATCGGCTCCTGGAGAAGAGCAACGTGGCGATGGTGTGGTCTCTGAACCAGTACGTCGAGACCCCGCCCGAGGTCACTGCCGACTTCGTCTACCTCAGGATGGTCGGTGACAGGGAGATCACAGAGTTCACCAGCATCCAGAGGGACAGGTCGGAGGAGATGAAGCGGTGGGCCTCGGCGGTCGAGGAGAAGTCGGGTGACTTCGAGCGCGGTTACATCTTCTTCAACAACCACTTCGCGGGGTTCAGCCCCGAATCCGCGAACGAGTTCAGGAGACTCCTGGGGCTAATGGAGCTTGACTGGCATGCAGGGGGGTCAGGCCAGCAGACACTCCTCGGCTCTTGACTAGTTGATGTCCAGGGAAATGAGAATCGTCTTTCACATTGACCTCGACGCCTTCTACGTCTCGGTCGAGACGAGGGAGAACCCCAAGTTGGGGGGCCTTCCTGTCGTGGTCGGAGCCGACCCGGAGGGAGGGAAAGGGCGAGGCGTTGTCGTCGCCTGCTCCTACGAGGCTAGGAAATTCGGGCTACGCTCGGGGATGCCGATTTCGACTGCCTACAGACTCTGTCCGCAGGCTGTCTACATCAGGCCGAACTGGGAGCTCTACGAGAGGGCCTCGGAAGAAGTCATGGGGACGCTAAGGCAGCTCGCAGACGCGTTCGAGCAGGCCAGCATAGACGAGGCCTTCCTCGACGTCTCAAAGCGGGCTGGCAGCGTCGGCGAAGCAACCGAGCTGGCGGCGGATGTCAAGAGGAAGGTCAAGGAGCTTCACAAGCTTACGTGCTCCATAGGCGTGGCACCTAACAAGTCTTCGGCCAAGATAGCCTCCGACAGGATGAAGCCAGACGGCCTGACAGTCGTCCCATTCGACAACGTCGAGGGCTTCCTTGCCCCACTCCCAGTCGCCGTCGTCCCGGGCATAGGAAGGAAGACGCAGGAGTTCCTCAAGGAGAAGGGCATCGAGACGGTCGGGCAGCTCCAGCAGCTTCCGGGCAAACAACTCGTCTCGTGGTTCGGTAAGAACGGCGTCTGGCTATGGGGTGTCATTCACGGACAGGAGAACACAGAAGTGAAGCAGCAGGAGCTGCCGAAGTCCTTGAGCGTCGAAAGGACCTTCAAGCAGGACGTCGCAGACTTCCGGGTAGTAAGGGGCGAGGCTGATGAGGCTGCGGCCGAGCTGATCAGGAGGGTGAAGCAGTCGCGCCTTACCTACAAGACAGGCGGGATTAAGATCAGGTTCGCAGGTTTCGAGACCCACACAAGAGAGAAGACGCTTGTCGGCCGCACAGACAGCGAGGAGACGCTGCGCGAAGTCGTCGGGTCTCTCCTCACTGAGTTTGAGACGAGGGGCAAACCCGTGAGGCTGGTCGGGGTGCGCGTCGCAGACTTGGCGCGGACCACGACCGACGCGGCTGTCTTGGACGACTGGCTGAAGTGACAGCCTAGCTCGGATTCGGAGTCTCCTCTGGGAGCTTTGCGTCTCGGAATAGGACCCAGAAGAGGGCGATAGCCGCGATGTACAGCACGGACGCGATGTAGAATGGCAGCGCGAGAAACCCCGCACCCATGAGGGCGCCCCCTATGCCAGCGCCAAGGGAATTCGGAAATCTCCAGATTGCCGCGCTCAGGCCCGAAGCCGCCCCCCTTTCGCTCGGATCGACAAGACCCATGATTAGCGAGGTGGAGAGGGGACCAGCCACGTTCATGAGGAAGCTCCTGATGATGTAGACTCCGCCTGCGATTGGGAAGGAGGGGGAGAGAGGGACTGCGACCATGAAGACCATGGAGAGGCCTTCCGTCAGGACTATCGCCCTCACCACGCCAAGCCTCCTTGCGAGGTTGGGAGCTCCCAGCGTCGCCGCGGCAATGAGGAATCCGGAGATTCCTATCACTGGTCCGCTCACGGCGTCCGAGACTCCGAAGGCGAACTTGAACCACTGTGTCATCAGCGGGACAAAGAGCCCCGCCCCAAACGCGACAAGCAGAGACGTAGCGGCGTACCTGAGTATGACTCCCCTCGACTTCCGCGGTAGGAATTCCCTCAAGCTCTTAGTCTTCTCCGAGGTCCGTGACTCTCCCACCCTCAGGAGGAGCGGGGTGACGGCGAGGCTCATGGCCGCCAGAACGACGTACAGGAAGATGTGAGACTGTGTCGAGCTGAAACCCAGCGACTCTATGACGACGACGACGGGTATCGCGAACCCTCCCAGCCCCCACGCCATGTTTCCAAGGAAGGATGACAGTGAGAACGCAGCCGTCCTGCTCCTGTCCCCCGCCTTCTCGGCGAGCAGAGCCGTTCCAGCTGAAGCGAATGCGGCTTCCGTGGTCCCTTCGACGACCGCAGCCGCAATCAACAGAATCTCATTCGTCGTCAGCGCAAACGCAGCCAGGGTAACGCTCGCCAGAATGTTCCCGACGATTAGGAACTTTCTTCTGCCGTACCTGTCGGCCAAGATGCCAAGTGGTATCGCCGTCACAACCGTGGTCATCCCCATCACCATGATCACCAGACCCATGAAGAGCGCGGAGAACCCTCGCACTGTGGTGAGGAAGAAAGACAGGTCAGTGTAGATGAATCCGATTGCGAGGCCGGGCACGAAGCTGAGGTAAATCAGAAGCTTGGCTCGGCATTGAGCGGTATTGATTGAGCATGCCAACCCCACGCGACGCCGATGACAGCCAGTATTAAACGAGGAAGATGTTTCTCGCCTTGAAGAGTTATGTATCTCGCGGCGACTTGTTCGGATGATGACAGTCTTCGTCTTCGGGTTCGACCGCTTTCTCAATCCAGGCTTCTGAAATGAGGCCCGCGCTCGGTGTCGTGCTGGAACTGGTTGCCCTCACCGCTGTTGTTGGCTTCGTCGGCTCGTTCCCAGTCGAAGGCATGGTGGGCGTGATCCTACTGCTGCTCGCGCAGGCGGCGACGACGTTCCTGATTCACTGTCCGGCTCACTTTGTAGTCGGCAGCCTCCTGGGCATGAAGTTCCGCAGGATTTCCTTGGGGCAAACGACCATCATGAGCGCGCTTCCCTCTTCTCTGAAACCCCTTGGCCGGCTTCTTCCCATCCCGTACCTCTCGGTCAATCGAGTGTCCATCAAGAGGGCGTCACCACGGAGATTGAAGGTGATGTATCTCTCTGGAGTAGTCGCTTCGGTGGGTTCGGGCCTCGCCTTCGCAGCCTTCGTTACCCTGAAGGGGAATTCCCTCGCTTCAATCGTGACGTGGATCTTCGCGATTGCCTATCTCTCATCCGACGCAGTCGGTTCACCCAAGACAGGCGACGTGATGAGGGCGCGCAGAGTCCAGAGTTCGGCGGCCTGAACGGCCGCGTCCGTCCTTACGCGGAATCCTTGTGCCTCCAAAGATAGAGGGACGCGACCGTGCTGTACGGATGCCAAGGGTTTGCCACCTCCTCTATCTTCCTCGGTTTCGGCAGCTGGCCGAGGCGGTAGATGTTCTTGATGGCGGTCTTGATTCCGTAGTCGTCCACGGGTAGCACGTCTGGCCTCCCTAACGAGAAGATCAGAACCATCTGGGCTGTCCAGCGCCCGACGCCCCTCACCTCGTCCAGCGCCTCAATCACGTACTCATCAGGCTTCTTGGCGAGGCTCCGGAGGCCGAGTCTTCCATCAACCACTCTAGACGCCAAATCCTTCAGGTAGGTGACTTTCTAGGGCGACACTCCTGCCCTTCTCAGCCTAGCGGGAGGAACGAGTGCGAGCTTCTCCGGCGTGACCCTCCCGGGAAGGAAGAGGCGGTTAACGCGGGAGATGATCATACTCGCGGCGTTACCGTTGAGCTGCTGTGATAGGATGGACCTCACGAGCCAGCGGAACGCCATCCCTTTGGGCTCAAAGTCGATGCGGCCCTGGCTCTGCACGAGTCTCCTCATCACAGGGTCAGCTCTTGAGAGGTGGGTCATTGCGGCTTCCATCACCCTCGGGTCGTCGAGAGTCTGAATCAACGCAGACGGCCCGACCGTCTGTGCAGGTAAACCTTCTCCTATTTCGAGAACCTTTCGAGCCGAAGGAACGAGATGTCGTGGCGGGTGCGGCCGTCCAGGGCCAAGTCTGCCCCAATCTCGCCGATCACACTCGCGAACTTGAAGCCGTGTCCCGAACAAGCGCTGACGACCACAACATCTCTCTGCCGCGGATGGACGTCTATCACAAAATTCCAATCTGGCGTGTTCGAGTAGAGGCAGGTCGACGAGCTTATCGGCCTGTTATTCAACTTGGGAAGCCTCCTGGAGACGAACTCTCTGACAGGCATCTCATCGCTCTCGGTCACCGTCCTCCGCGTGAGTTCCGGGTCGACGAACTCCCCCTCGTGGTTCCTCGCCACCTTTACCCCGTGCCCGACCTCGGGAATCCCGTAGAAGTAATGGCCCTGCGTTTCCTCCATGATGAATATCGGCATCCTCCCAGCAGAGAAGGCCTGGTCTCCGCCCGACCAGAACCAGAACGGCGTCTGCCTTTCAATTGTCAACGGGACCATGTCTCCTAGTAGCTGCCCGGTCCACGCGCCAGCTGACAAGACGAGCTTATCAGCGGCATACTTGTCCTTGGCAGTCTCCACCTCGACCCCCTCCCTCGCACTCCTCCAGCGCGTGGCTGGCTCGGAGAACTTGAACTGGCACCCAGCGGCTCGCGCAGCCTCCACGTAGGCCGAAATGCACTCCTCAAAGAACAGGATTCCGGCGTTCTCGTCGTAGACGGCGGAGTGGCCTTCCTCCAGCCTGAATGCTGGGTACGCCTCAGTAACCTCTCGCGATTTCAGAACTTTGTGTGGGAGCGAGTGCTCACGCGCGCTCTTGAGGACACCGGAGACGAAGGTTCCGCCCTCGAGGCCGATCATGAGCCCGCCGGTCATCAAAAGCAGCTTCTTCCCGGACTTCGCGCTTAGCTCCCTCCACGACTCGAACGCCCTCCTCAGTAGTGACACGTACCTTGGGTCCTCGAAGTATGCGAGCCGTATGATCCTCGTCCTCCCGTGGGACGAGCCGAACTCGTGATTGAGATTGAACTTCTCGAGAGTCAGGACGCTCATTCCCCTCGCCGCAAGGTTGTAGCTTATCGAGGAGCCCATCGCCCCGCAGCCAACGACCACTGCATCGAAGTGCCTCACAATATGTGGGCTCCCAATTCTGCTTAAGAGGATTGCATCAATCGTACGGCTGCCGGCCGACAGCATTGCCGTGGCTGACTACGAGCCTTGGCCTTTCGTGGTATGCGAATGCCTCCCGGACCGTTCTCTGGCCAAGGACAACAAGGTTCGCTGGGTTTCCGACCTTCAGACCGAATCCCCCCACACCGATTATCTTCGCAGGTCCGACGGTTATCATGTCATACAGTTCTTCCGTCTCCTCGGGCCCCATCTTCCTGAGTAGGTGCGAGGCCAGGAACGCCACTTCCAGCATGTCACATCTACCGTAAGGGTAGTACGCGTCCGAACAGTCGTCCTGACCGAGCGCGACAGTCACACCAGCTCTTCTCAGGACGTCTATGCTAGTGTGTAGGGGACCTGTGTGGGGGCTGCTGACAACACCGATTCCTGCCGTTGCGCAGAGACCGGCGACCCTCCTGGCGTACCTGTCGGAGTACAGCTGCATCGCCCTCGCGTGGCACGCCTCGACCTTCCCGAACCACTTCTCCTTGATTGTCTTGGAAGCCAGCATCTCCAGCGTCTTCAGCTTTGCGTCGCCTGCGTCGTCGACGAGCATCGCCAGGTGCCTGTCGTGCCTCTTGGCGATGGCGAACATCTTGTCTATGTGTCTCCGTTGTCGGTCTTCGCTGCGTTCAAGCCATGGGATTCCGCCCACCACGTCCGCACCGAGTTCTATCGCTCTCTCGACGTACTCCTCCGCTCCAGGGTCTGCCTCTATTCCTTCCTGCGGGAAAGCCACGACCTGAATCTCCACTCTCCCTTTGAACTCCTCCCTCAGCACCATCAGTGCTTTCACGGCCTCCAGTCTGCTCTTGGTGTCCGTGTCGGCGAATGCCCTCATGTGGGTGACGCCGTATTCCAGTGACTCCTCGACTGCCCTCCTCGCCCTCGCAATTATCTCATTTCTGCTGTATCCCTTCTTCACCTCGGAGGCGAGTGCGATGCTCCTCCTCGTGTCCATCCGGCCTTCTTGATATCGCGCCAGCGCCTCTGCCGAGGCCCTTTCCGCTGTCCTGACCTTGTCCAAGTGAAGATGCGCAATGACGAACGACTCGGTGACCAGGCATCCAGCTGCGTCAAACGCAGGGGCCCCGTACCTGGCCGAGTGCCTCGAGAACTTCGCTATCTTGCCTCCCTCTACCGTTATGTCCCACGCCCCTTCTCTCCCTCGGAGGCGGGCGTTCGAAATCCTCAGGACTCCTGCCACGAAGGCGTCGCCCCGCCACCAGTTGAAAACGGTTCCTGTGAGAACAGATTCGAACATGGAGAGTTTGAGCAGGTTCAAATAGGGACTCGGTATCGTATGCTCTGCATGCCTCAGCTGTCGCAGGCAAAGACGATGGGAGGAGTTGGCGCGATTCTGATGCTACTGGGTTTCGTGCCCACTGTGGGATGGGTCCTCGGTCTTGCAGGGGCAGTACTCGTGCTAATAGCGATAAAGTACATCTCTGAAATCGTAGCTGACCCGTCGATATTCAGAGACATGATAATCGCGATTGTGCTCGCGTGTGTCGGACTAATCGTGGGTGTGGCCGTGATTCTGGCTGCGGTGTTCCAAGCAATTGGTTTGGGCATAATCACCCCAGGAATAGCTGGCTTCACGCCTCCCACGGGCCTCCCAACCGGAGGCTTGCTCGGGCTAATCCTCAGCGCGATAGTGGGCCTCGCAGTTGTATGGGTAGTTCTGATTGTGTCTGCCGTCTTCGTCAGGAGGAGCTATGGCTTGATTTCAAAGAAGCTCGGGGTCCACATGTTCGGGACTGCGGGTTTGCTGTATCTCTTGGGCGCGGCCCTGACGATCGTCTTGGTCGGGTTCATACTAATTCTGGTGGCGGAGATTCTGAACATAGTCGCCTTCTTCTCCATCCCGGAGCAACTTCCTCAGACGCAGCAGATGCCACCAGCCCAGCCGCCCTCGCAACCAATGTAACTCGAGTTGACGCTGACAAACTTCAAGGGCTGGGACTTCTTCCTGGCCAAGGGGAACAAGCCTGTCGGGCTTGTCGTGATTCACGAGATATTCGGGTACGACCCGTACGTCGAGGCGGTGGCAGAGAAACTCTCCGCTGGGGGCTTCACAGCTGCCTCCATCGACCTCTTCCGGGGAAAGAAGGCGACCACTCTTGACGAGGGCTTCAAGCTGAGGGGCTCAGTCACACACGACGTGCTCTCCGATGGTATCTCCAAAGGAGTAGACCTGATTCGGAAGGAATCGGGGGTGAAGAAGGTCGGCTCGCTCGGTTTCTGCATGGGCGGAGGCTTCGCGCTCCAAGCTGCCTGCGACCTAGGGCTGGACTTCTGTGTCGACTACTACGGTTCCATAGAAAACGAAGAGGACGTCTCTAGGCTGAACGGTCCGGTCCTCCTGATTCTTGGGACCGAGGACGAAAGGGTCACTCCATGGGCCTTCCAGAAGTTCCTGCCTGCGGCGATGAAGTACAAGAAACGCGTCGAGGTCCAGCTCTACCCCAACGCAAGACACGCATTCCACAGGCCGGGCTGGGAAGGGCACAACCCCGTTGCAGCGGAGGACGCGTGGGAAAAGACTCTCAGATTCCTTGCGACGATGGCCTAGCCCGATACCTACACTCTCGCAGCCGCTTCGTCCAGCTTGTCACCCAACCAAGGGACCGCGTCCGTGATGAAGCTCGGGCCGTGGTGCGCGATGAAGTCGAGAGGCCCAGGCGTGACGAACAGGTTTCCTGCTCTGACAGCACGCATGTCCCTCCAACTCCTGGACCCGATCAACTCTTCCAAGTCACTCGATTCGAACTTTGAGAACATCTTCGGCTCGTAGATGATCACGTCAGGATCCGCGGCACGAACCTTGCCAAGGTCAGGGGTGAGCCACTCTACTCGCTCCTTCTCGAAGAGGCTGGCCGAGCCGAGGAGATTGATGGCGTCGGTGATGTAGCTGTGCGCCCCGAACGAGACAGGCCCGCCAAGGTCAATCTCGACGTAGGCTGTCAGCCCCTTTCGCCTGCCGATGCTGGCGAGGTGTCCCAGGAGGGCGCGCGAAAGCTCACGAGCCTTCTCAGGAGCGGCCGCCACGAGACCAACCTTGACCACCATGTCGACTATGCCTGCGACTGACACGGGCAGCTCCACTGGGTAGACAGGGTATCTTTGCGAAAGCCTCAGTGCGAAGTCTCTCTGATACCCCATGACTGTGAAGATCAGGTCCGGCTTCAGGTCGTCTAGGAGCTCATAGCTGACCGTGTTGTAGCTTCCGACGTGCCGCTTGAGTTTCGCTGCCGGGGGCTTGGCGCAGAAGGCACTGACTCCGACAATCGAGTCCTCGAGCCCGAGTCCGAATAGTGTCTCGGTCACTGCCGGGCTGAAGCTCACGATTCGCTTGGGTCTGTCTGGGACGACCACCGTCTTCCCTAGTATTTCACTAAACAGCTCGACCATGCGGGTGGTCACCTTCTGGCCCATACAATATGCCTTTGGGAGCGCCTCGGAGTCGCAGTCCAGTTATAACTAACGTTAAATAACCCCAGTTCGAGCGAGCTCAAATCTTGGTCGAAACGAGGAAGCTGGCTACAGCAACCCTGTTCGGTGCGGCCATCTTCGTCTTGAGGACGCTGCTCCCTCCGCCTTTCTCCGACTTGTTCTTGGTCGTCGAGGCGTTTTTCCTCGGCCTCAGCTTCATCCTCCTCGGCCGAGGTGGGGCGACTTACACGGAGCTCATCAACGGCCTTCTTGCTTCCTACATGAAGGTGAACTTCTTCCCGTTCAGCCTGCTCCTTGCCCTGCTCTATGGAGTCCTAGTCGATGTCTTTGCGTCTCTCCTTAGGGTGAAGTCCGGCGCTTCCGTGAGAACGAAGAGTCTAATCGTCGCGCTGACTCTAGCAAGCATAATCACTGGCCCGGTAGCGTACTATGCCACTGTCTTCGTTACAGCCCTTCTACCGAACGACCCCTCGATTTACGCCAGCATAATCGTCTTCGGAATATTCAGCGGGGCAATAGGAGGTTATTTCGCCGTCAAGGTGTGGGAAAGGAACCTGAAAGCGAGGTTCAGCTCGACCGCTCAGCAGCAAAGCTAGTCAAGCAGACTGCCCTTTTGTTTCCTCCAACTCCCTCGCCAGCTTCGCGCCGAACCTGTACAGGAGCAGGTAGAGGAAAGCTCCCAGAGCGATGAATGCAACCCCAGCGATTGAGTTCACAAGTAGGAAGGTCAAGACACCCAAGACAATTATCAGGATAGCTGCCGTGCGCGAGATTGGACTCACCTTGATCGACATTGCACGGCTCCTCCCTACTTCATCTCGGCCTTATTCCTTCTCTGCATCAGGGCCCCGTTGAGAATCATCAACCCACCAATAACCAACATCGCGTATGACAGGCCAACGTTCATCCCAGGCACCAAACCACTGGCCAAGGCCATAACAACTCCGAAGACCTCCATCAGCACCCCAAACCGATTCATCCTACCGGCCATGCTCGGAGCAAGCAGGAGAACCCCCACTATGAGCACGGCTCCTCCAAGGACGTACAGAGCAACCGCTGAGAGAAACGACGCAGCCATTCCTCCCCCGGTCATCGGGGTGAGCATGAACCCCGACACGAAGTCGAGGACGGCACCAATCAGGCTCACTGCAAGGCCGGTGTAAACAACAGTCCTCAACTCGGCCCATTCCCTCGGCTGAACTCCTTCAGACGGGCAGCCCCGCAGAGACTGGACGACAACCTACCGCTTCTTCCTTCCCTCTTCTCGAAGCAGCTGGAACAGCCTGTACTTGTCAACCTCTCCCGGCTTGAGCTCGTAGCCGCAGACCCTGCACTGGACACCGCTGCCGGAACTGTGCAGAGAGAACTTTCCGCACTTTGGACATCTCATTTCTTGTTCGTTTGCGTTTGTTTTCACTGCGGTTCAATCTGACAGCCGGCGAGGCGCGCTTTAAGGCTGCTCGTCTTGACCGCCAGCCGTTGTTAACTAATTTTGTTCAAAACGGCAGTCAGATTAAAGCCCGAGGGATATAGCGACCTCTTCAAGATATCGGGGCAGGAATGTCTTTCGCCGACAAGTGGCACAGGAAGGACGAGGGTCCAGGTATCATGGGTCGAATCAAGGGCAGTGTAAGGACGCCGCCCCCAATCAAGCCACAGATCGAGCAAGCCAACAGGCAGATTAGAGTTCTGATAGCCCAGCTCGAAGGAGCGTCGGGCAGGATAAGGCAGCGCGACCAGAAGATCTTCGGCCACATTGTCGCATCTCTTGCTAGACACGACACGCAGCACGCGGCTGTGTACGCGAACGAGCTCTCCGAAGTGAGGAGGATGGGGAAGATGGTAACGCAGTCTCAGCTTGCCCTTGAGCAGATATCGCTGAGGCTCTCCACGGTGACCGACCTGGGCGAGATTGCGACGACATTGGGCCCCGCAGTTTCTGTGATCAAGTCGATGCAGGGCGGACTGAGGAGCGCCCTCCCACAGGCTGACAGGGAGATGGGAGAGATCTCGGGCCTCCTGAGCAGCATCTTGGTCGACGCTGGGCAGACCGGCGGTCTGTCCCTGAATTTTGACGCTGCTAACGAGGACGCCCAGAAGGTCTTGGAGGAGGCAGCCGCGGTGGCAGAACAAAGGATGAAGGAGAGTTTCCCCGAAATACCGGCTGACGTCGCCAGGCAGCAAGAGGAAGGCCTCTCAACGTAAGCTGGCGGAACTGACCCAATCACCGAATTCATCCTGGCCAAGACACTGGACCCCCAACCACGCCTGAGTTGTCACATTCATCCGGAACATGGCCGCCACCCCACGTAATCCTTTAGGGGCGCTCAGAGTCGTCCATGGCGTTGGCGCGCCCGCCTAGCACAGCTAGGGCTCTGAGGAAGGAGCTCTTGCTCCTCGCCGCCTATCTCGTCCTGTATGTCGTAGTCACTGCACTCCTGAACGACCTCATCATACGTCTTCTACCAGAATTGAACCTCACATTTCCTCCGTCCTACCTTCTATACGTCAACATCCTGCTTGCCTTGGCCTTCGGCTATCTGATCGTCAACGCCTTCGCCACAGTGGTCTACTGGTCAGTCCGCGTGAGGCTTCCGCATTCCACTGCGGCTGCGGTCAAGAACATGCTAAGGTTGGTCGGGTTCGGGGCGCTGGCGGCTGCAATCGCTGGAGGGGTCGCTGGAGGGGTAGCAGGTGTCGCGCTGGGCGGTTTTCTGGGTCTGGTGGTCGGGACAGCGACCCAGAGCGTCCTAGGTTAGGCGGTGGCAGGGCTCTTTCTGCTACTTTCCAGGCCGTTCAAGATTGGTGACAGGGTCATCATCAGCAGCGAAGAAGGGACTGTCGAAGAGGTCTCGACACTCTTCACGACGATAATCAAGGAAGATGGCACACGGGTGCTCGTCCCGAACAACAGCGTCGTCGGGACTAAAATCTCAATCAAACCAGACAAGAAAGAGTGAACCAATCCCGCGGGCGACTCTAAGGCGAAGAGATAACTAGCGAGATTTGTCGTCTAAGAATGATGCCCAAAGTCCTCTACACAGTCTGGTTTGAAATCGACCCCGCAGTCGAGGCCGAGTGGGAGAAGTGGATGCGGTCTGTCCACGTCCCTCAGGTCGTGCGCGCAGGCTCATTCAAGGGCGCCAAGATGTACTCCGTGAAGGAGGGCAGGTCGGCCAAGCACGCCATGATTTACGAGGCCAAGGATTCAGCAGCTCTCAAGTCCTACCTCGACGGGCCGGCCAAGGCCCTCAGGGAGGACTACATGAAGCACTTCGGCGAAAAGAGCAAACTCACCAGGATGGTCCTGGAAGAAACCTTCTCCTTCTAGGCGGACTTGAGCATCTCATCCCTGATGGCCTTCGCAATCGAATCCATCTCGCCGGCGGAGAGAGATTTCCTTCCTGCGAACCTTCCCTTGTCCTCCATCTTCACGGGGATGACGTGAACGTGTACGTGAGCGACCACCTGATTTGCCGCTTCGCCGTTGTTCTGCACAAGCCTGAACCCATCCGCGTCGACGGCTCCCACCACAGCCTTGGAGACCTTCGAGGCCACTCTGAACAGGCCGCCGATGTCGGTCTCGTTCATGTCCCAGATTGTCTCACCGTGCTTCTTGGGACAGACCAGGGTGTGACCGTGAGCGAAGGGCGCGATATCTAGGAACGCGATGTACTCGTCGTCTTCGTAGACTAGGTAGGACGAGGCTTTCCCGGCGACGATTTTGCAGAAGATACACTCCTCCCGAGGTACGTTGAACGAGCTGGGAAGGTGCCTAGTATGGTCCGATGCCAACCTTGCCCCTATTTCACCCGAGTCCTCTAAAGTTTCTGTTGCAGAGCAGCTTATTACTCTGGTTGGGAGGTTCATTCTGGTTGAGCTGCGAGAGGTGTCATGCCGGACAGATGGTGGAGTACGGCCGGCAGGTTGGCGACGGGCAGAAGATGGTTATGATATCAGGAAGGAGGTGCGACAGGTGCGGCTTCACACTCCTTGACAACGACGATGACGTGTGGTCCGCAGTAGGCCTCTGACCACATCATTCATTTCTTGCGCGAGACGTCCAAGTCCACCCCGCCTCCTGCATCGCCCTCACTTTGGCTGCCGCCGTCTTGTACGCCTCCACGAAGTCTGCAGCGAAAATGTCCGCCTGCCTCTCAGTTCCCCTGTGCTTGCCGCTCACAGACCTGAGGTGGTGGTAGAACTCATGTATCATCACGAACGGGTCGTAGAGGTACTCCATCTTCGCGGCGAGGATTTCCTTCCTCTCCAGCGAGTACACAGCCGCCACTCCCTTAGTGCGCCCCTCAAGGACCCCCACCCGCAGCCTTGGCACCCTGACTCTGTAGTGCTCGCAGAGCAGCCTGATGGCCTCCTCTGTTCTCGAGTCCAAGATTGTAGCCACGATGAGCGCCTTGAACTCCTCTTCTGTCTCTGACCCATCTCCCCCTCGCGGGGGCGGATTCTTCAATTTCCCCACGATAGCGAAGGGGCTACGAGGGAATTCGCCATCATGACTGAGAACAGCGTAAGGGGCTTAAACTCTTCTGGGGCGGCTGTCCACTGCCTTGAGCTGATTGTCAGATATGATTGATTTGACTGCTCATGTTGGCTTCCGGGCCCTCTTTCACGCATGAGCATGAGCCACCGACGGCACATTAGGCTGGACGGCCCGAAGGTAACTCGCCTGAAGGGCGCATCTCATCTGCTCCTCACAGGCTGAGTCTCCTGGAACTCCAAGGGGAGTGGTAAATCAGCGGAGGCTCTAGCGGCTCGTCCCTCACTGATGTCTTTACGCAACTACCCGGCGGCCGAGGCTTTCCATCCAGCCAACGGTTAAAGGCCCGTCGACCCTTTGTGCCGAGACAGATGCGCGAGGCGTTGCTCTGTTGGAGCGGCGGAAAAGACAGTGCCATGGCGTTTCACGAAATAACGAAACAGGGTCTCTTCCATGTTCCCTCACTTCTGACGACTTTCACACGCGATTTCGACCGAGTCAGCATGCACGGGGTGCGGAGAGAGTTGCTGGAGCAACAGGCAGAGATGCTGGGGCTACCCGTCGAGAAGGTTTGGATAAACAGGGGCGCCGACAATAAGGAGTACGACGCCAGAATGCGTTTCGCCCTAGAGAAGCACAAAGCCGCCGGCGTCGAACACGTCATCTTCGGCGATCTTTTCCTTCAGGACATCAGGCGCTACAGGGAGGAACGGCTGTCCGAGCTCGGGATGCACTGTGTCTTCCCTCTCTGGGGACGGGAGACGTCAGCGTTGGCGAGGTCTTTTATCGACTCTGGGTTCAAAGCAATCGTGTGCTGCGTGGACCCGAAGGCGTTGGGCAGGGATTTCTGCGGTGCGGAGTTCGACTCTCAGTTCCTCTCGAGGCTACCCAGCAAGGTCGACCCCTGCGGCGAGAATGGAGAGTTCCACACATTCGTCTATGATGGTCCCCTGTTCAAGGACGGAATCGGCGTCAGCGTTGGCGAAGTTGTGGAGCGGGACGGCTTCTACTTCGCTGACATCGTCCCTCGTTGATCTAAGGGGCGCAGAGTGGCGCGTACGTGCTAGGGTTGTAGGAGCAGTATGTCCACGCAAAGACAGTTCCGTTGAGCGCTGGAACCTGATCTGCCCCGACGGAAGCTGTCTGCCACCTGTGGACCGAGTCCCACGTCCAAAGCAACCAAGCCCTGTTCACCGCCGGGTCGTCCTGGATTCCCGCGAGGCCAGTGACGAAGTGCTCCCCGTAGCTCGGGTACCACGTGGCCTGCATTTTGCCGTTCACAACAACCAGAGTGACGATGTAAGCGTTCCACCCTGGCTGTACAGCCGTTTCATTGAACCATCTCCTAGTCCCGTTCCCGAATTCGAAGAACACGTTTACCGAGTAGGCGGCAGAAATTGGCTCGGCTCTCGACAGGTTGAGGTAGCTCCGCCAGAGCAAAGCGAGCGCAAGGCTTGCCCGCGCGTACGTGGGTGAGCTTGTGTTGAGACCGGAAACCGCCTGTGACAGCAACGATATTGTGCTGTTATAGTCCTTCAGAGCAACTTGGTAGGAGGAGCTGAGCGACCTGTACTCGCCCAAGTTCACTCTGAGCTCGCCGGCGTAACTCTGCGCCTCCGAAGATTGCTGCTGGTACTGGTTGTAGTAGTTGAGCGCGAGAGAGGACGCTAGAAGGCTGGTAGCTAGCAGTACAGCGATGGCTCCGTAGAGCGCCTCCTTGGGAATCATCTCAACTCATCCTCCGCGCCAGACGAGGGATGAGAATGGTAGCCACTACGGGAACGAGGAACGCGCCCAGGACGAAGTCACTCACTTCGTGGGCGACGGCGAAGATGGCTCCCTGCAATTCGTAGCCAACCAGCATCGGAACGGTGAGCTGTGGCCAGTTGTAGAGGAGAGCAGTGGCCGCGTTGGTCTCGAAGTCCCAGCCGAACGCGCATATTGCCATCACCGCACCGATGAACAGCGAGGTGGGCGAGACAGCAGAGAGCCTATCCCTCCAAATCTTGGAGGTCGCCCATCCAGCTACAACGAAAAGCAGTTCACCCGTCACGAGGAATGGGGTGATTGACCCGGCAACTCCCCACGGGCTGACGAAGCTCCAGATCGTCTCCGAGAGGACTGCCACTGCAGCACCCGTTCCAAGGCCGAAGACGAAAGAGCAGATGAAGACAAGGGTGTCGAGCAATTTGACATCAGGAAACTGAGCAAGCGCGAAGTTGGAGCCGACGATGGCAGCCGTGAACACGGCCACAACCGCCACCGAATGCGTGCGCATAGTGGTTGGATAATCCATCCAATATAAAAGTTCAGCCAGCACCCTTTGCGGAGTCAGGAATCAGTTAAAACGACGAAGAATCCAGACACTGTTACGCGTTGCCCTCGCTCTCCTCCCTCCTGCAGATTGCGGCCAGCGAAGGCCGCGGACCTTCGCCGAGCTTCACACGGGGCCACTTCCTCCTCGCCTTCCTGTCCATCGGCGACAGCAAGATGATTGGCAGGCAGGCGCTCGCACGGGAAACTGGTCTGGGAGAGGGTGCCATCCGAACAATCCTGAAGAAACTGACAGAGCACGGATACATCGAGACCATCGCTTCCGGTTGTCGCTTGACGACCTCAGGCCGCAAGGTCTACGCTGGAATCAGGCAGAAGCTGTCCCGCGTCATCCCTCTTGAGGGCACAACACTGACCGTGGGCAGCGCTCAGGCCGCTGTAGCCGTGAAGGCCGGGGCGCGGAACCTACAAGCCGGCATCGAGCAAAGGGATTCCGCAATCATGGTCGGCGCCTCGGGGGCAACGACCTACGCCATCAAGGGAGGCAGGTTCACGATACCCGGGGGCTCTTCCAACTGCGAAAGGGACTTTCCGAGTCCCGCGTGGAGAGTGCTGAGAAAGGAGATTCCTCTGCGCGATGGGGACGCGGTCGTGTTGTGCGGGGGAGAAAGCGGTCAGAAGGCGAAGGTCGGGGCCATATCCGCAGCCCTGACTCTCCTATGACTGCTGGCTCTGTGTCTGTTGCCCGGACTGCGCCTGTCCCTGCGCCTCTGCCGGCTTGTTTACCTGTCTGTTTATCGCGTCTGAGAAATAGTGGCCGGTCACGATCACCTTGACGTTCTTCACTCCCTTCACATGCATGAGGTTGTCCCTCAGGTCCTGAGAGATCTTCAGTGCGAACACTGGCGGGCAGAACTGGGTGGTAGCGTGGTACTCGACGTCGATGTTCCCTTCCTTGATGTCAAGCTTGTCAATCAAGTTCATCTCGACTATGGGCATCCCGATCTCAGGGTCCACAATCTTTGATACCTCTCTCTGCACTTCTTTGATATCAACCTGTTCGACTGCCATTCCTACTCGGGGTTAGATTCAACTTCTGGTATAAAAAACCAGCGTGGGATTGCCCTCGCGAAAGCTACGGCAAGGCTATTACGGACGCCCCCTGTTCTCAATCACATGGACACCTTTGATTGCATAGCGACAAAGCTCGAGCCGACAGAGTACGCTGAGAAACGCGTCCCCACGGACGTCAAGAAGAAGGTCCTTGAAGCCGCACGGTTGACCGCCAGCGGCGTCAACTACCAGCATTGGAGGTTCGTGCTGATTCAGGACCCTGCTCGTGTGAAGAAGCTCGCCGACGACAGCACGACGGGCCACTGGGTGGGGGGTGCAGACTTCGCGGTTCTCGTGCTCACCAATCCGAAGTACAACTTCCACGCCTTCGACGCTGGGAGGGTCGTGCAGGACATGGAGTTAGCAGCATGGAACTACGGGGTCGCTTCCCGAGTCTTCACCGGCTTCGACAAAGAGAAGGTCGCCCGCGACTTCGCCCTTCCCTCAGACCTGAGCCTCACCGTCGCCGTCGGTTTCGGGTACCCCGCCAAGAAGCTCCTGGGCAGGAAGAACAGACGACCTCTGGGCGAGATAGCATTCCTGGACAGGTACGGACAGAAGCTCCAGCTCTAGTTCCCGGGGAAACCCTCGACTAGACCTTTCCAGCCTTCGCCCCCGTCGAACGGAATGTAGAAGCGAACCCTGTCGACCATCCCCCGATACTTCCTGGCGACTTCGCCGCCAATCGTCCTCCAAGTCCCCTCCACAACGAATTCGTCGAGCACCTCCTCTCCAACCTCATCCGCCATCTTCCCCCACTCTCCCCTGACAGAAAGCTGGTGGAGTCTGTCGCAAACGTCCCCCCAACCGTGGAGTTCCATCACCTTCCTGTAGGTTCTCGTCGAAGCGTAGAAAGCTATCTGGTTCCTGTAGAACTGTCTTACGTTCTTGATCTGGGCCTCGTCGTCCCCCACAGCCGCGAACACCGAAGCCGCGACCGCCACGTCCTCCCTTCTTCTCCCGACCTTCTCGAGTCCCCTCGACATGGCTGGCAGTATCGCCTCCTTCAGGTATCTTGCTGTGTGCAGGGGGTGAACGTGGAGGCCGTCCCCTAGCCTCCCAACCAGGTTGCACATCCTCTCGTTGACCCCAGCTATGTAGATTGGGATCATGGGATGCTCTATTGGTCCAGGACTGAAGAATGGCGTCATGAGGTCTATCTTGT
This sequence comes from Nitrososphaerales archaeon, assembly GCA_032906765.1. NCBI lineage: Archaea > Thermoproteati > Nitrososphaerota > Nitrososphaeria > Nitrososphaerales > Nitrososphaerales archaeon. The sequence continues at coordinate 94,982 of JAJTZB010000004.1, read as the reverse complement.
AGAACCTGCCCTGGAAGTCAAGCTTCGACCCGGTCTGCCAGCTCTCCCAGACAGAGCGGAGGGCCAGGATGACCTCGCGCATCTTCGGCGCCGGGCTCTCCCATTTCAAGCCGAACCTCCTTTCTATGTGCCCTTTGACCTGGCTCCCGAGCCCAAGTATCAGCCTGCCGCTGGAGAGGTTCTGGAGGTCCCAGGCCGTATACGCGAGCGTTGTCGGACTCCTAGTGAAGGCGAGTGCGATTGATGTGCCAAGCATGATTGACCTCGTGCTTGCGGCCGCTAGGGTGAGCTGTAGGAACGGGTCGTGCTTTGTTTCGTTGACCCACAGGCAGTCGAAACCGAACTCCTCCGCCTTCTTCGCGAGTTCAGCTGCCTCAGAGGGCGAGGCTGCGAACAGCTCGGCGTCAATCTTCAAGGCAGGTCGACTCTCGTGCGAACAACTCTTAAACCCGAGGCATCAGAAATCGGGGCAGACCTCCATGAGTCCGCCTGCGCGAATCGACGCTCATTCGTTTAATACCGCGTGGCGTCGGGGAAAGCGTCTGACGTCATCTTCATGTCATCTCTCCCCATCCTACTGGGCCTGACGGCAGCCGTCTGTTGGGGGTCGTCGGACTATATCTCCCGCTACCAATCAGAGAAGGTCGGCCACTACAACACTGTGGTCTATACCCTCTCGACGAATCTGCTAGTCCTCTTCCTTCTGTTCCCGCTCCTTCACCCTCCTATCGCGGTCAGCCCTGCGCCTACTCTTCTCCTCGTGGGAGCCGGGGCACTCAACTTCTTCGCTTTCATCTTCCTCTACAAGGCCCTTCACAAGGGCGTCGTCTCTGCGGTCGCCCCAGTCGCCTACACATACCCCGTCGTCACCACCATCCTTTCTGTGTTTCTCCTCGGGTCGGTACTCACGGTGTCGGAAGCCGTCGCGATTGCTGGCGTGTTCACCCTCCTCTTCCTCGCAGGGTGGTCGAGATAGACTACTTCACGGCTGTCCAGCAGGGAAAGGTGAGGGTGAAGAAGTCAGTGGACTCCCTGCAAGAGGTCGCCGGCCTGTCATACCCCGTACTGTTCCTGAAGATGGGCCGCGAGGACTGGACGCCAGTGGGAGAGGAGGAACTATTCGCGTTGGTAAACGGAAAGGAAGGCACGGCGGCCGTCGTGCTCTGCGACGCCGATGGCAATTCGAAGGCGATTTCAGGATGGGTGTCCGCCACCGATGCGGAACGGTTCTGCTCGAGTCTCGCATCAAGTGGTATCAGGCGATACGAAGGCGAAATCAAACTCCCAATCTAAAGCGCGTGTTTATTAAGCGGAAGGCACGGAGTAATCTCAGTCCTAACTCCGTAAGGTTCGCAGCTCCGACGATCTTGGAAAAGCTCGACGTAGCCCGGCCTGCGTATGTTGGGCGGAAAAATCAGTGGTGAATTGGATGGCAAGATGTTCGGTCTGCAAAGGACACGCAGTAGCAACGTGCGCGGAGTGCGGCATACAGGTTTGCATGTCTCACAGCACCACTATCTTCGACGAGACGACGAGGTCGATGAAGTCGTTCTGCGGCAACTGCACGGCCAAGAAGATGCCGCTGTGGGTAGCGAGAAGGCGCTAGACGCGCCCACGTGATTAGCGCACCGTGAAGTACATCCTTCTGTTGTTCTTCCCCTTGTTCTCAGTCCTGAGCCCGACGACAGCCCCTATCTCGCTCGTGTTCCTGACGTGAACGCCGCCGTCAGCCTGCGTGTCCACATCGCCAATCTGCACGATTCTCAGGACATCAAGCGACGGTGGAGCCGCGTTTGCCAGTTTTACCAGTCCCGGGAGCTTCATAGCCTCCTCCGTTTTCATGAAGTAGCTCCTGACTTCGACGCCTCTCGCTACGACAGCGTTCACCTCATCGACGTAGCTGGACATCTTGTCCTTGTCGAACTGCTCTAGATTGAAGTCAACGCGCGATTCGACCGGGCTGATCTGGTTGCCGGTTATCAAAGCGCCAGTCTCCCTGTGGACGACAGAGCTCAGTATGTGCGCGGTGGTGTGCATCTTCATTATCCTGTACCTCCTATCCCAGTCAAGCACCCCGTGGACTGTGGTTCCCTCATTGAACCCCGGCTGCGTCTGAAAAACGTGGATGATTTCCTCCCCCCCTTTGACGACCTCGCCAAGCCCAAGTCCATTAATCGTCCCCAAGTCAGAAACGAGCCCACCTCCCCTAGGATTGAACGCAGTCTGGTCAAGCACGACTCTGCTGCCTTCCACGGAGACCACAAGTGCGTCGAAAGCCTTGATGTACGGGTCACGCCAGTAAAGTTTCTCTGTCATCCGAACTCTAGCTTAACTCCGGCTCTATAACGTTGTCAGCTGTCAGTAACTGGTAATCTTCGTCTGCGTCAGTTCCCTGGAGATGAGGACGCTCTCCCTCATCCACTTGGTCTTTGATATCGATAACCTTGCCAGCGCCGACTTCATCGCGCCCCTGAAGGTGTCGTGCCCCTCCCACTTCTGCTTCATGAGCGCCCTGATGCTCTCCCTGACGTTCCACACGCCAAGGGGCATTATGTAGCCTGGATACGTCTCCCTAAGGACGACAGCCGCAGCCTGCCTCCTCTCCCGGTCGAGCGCCTCGGTAACGGCCAGTCTCGTCGAATAGTAGCATCCTCCGACCTTCGCGTACGTCGTCCTGCCGAAGTGCTCCTCATAGTCTCCGATCATGTACGGTTCGTTCGTGAATTGGTTCCAAGTCGTGTTCGGGAACCAAGCCTCAATCCACTCGAACCTCCACGGCTCGGGCATCAATATCGCGACATACTGGTTGTCGTAGACCCTGAACGAATACACTCTGTACTCGTCAATCGTTGGATTGTGCTTGACCTTCTCGATCAAGCCCAAGCTGACGGAGCTGTCGACAGCCGTGATGCTCCACCTAGTGGGGACGATGCGCCTCTTACCTCCCTCGCCGAACATGCCCAAGCTGAAGGCCTTCTGGATCCTCGTGACCAGCACCCCCTTCGAGTAGAGCTCCTCGATCGCTCCCGCTGCTTTCAGGTTCCTGTCGTAGTGTGCCTTCTCGATTCTTCTGTCAACTCGCGCGTTACCCAGCTTGAACTTGTCCAGCGGGGCCGAGGGACCGTACGGCTGGGTGTCTTCGCTCAGCGTCAGAATCTTGCGCGGTGCCTTCGTGAGCTTCAGCTCGGCGTCGACCGGCCTGTCCGCCATGGCGAGCTCCTGCAGTGTGGAGAGGAACCTGTCAGGATTTTTTGCGTCGGTCACTGTGGCCCTGGAGTTCCCCCTGACTAGCGAATACCTGTAGTCGACTATCTGCTCGATGGGCTTGCCCAGCCACTCCTCCGGCGTGTCCAGCACTGAGGTGTCGCCGTATCTAGGAGGGACCATCGGCCCTATCGAGACCCTCGGGTATCCCAGCCTGCCCACGAAAACGCCCGGCGGCGACGACCCCTCGATCATCGGCCCGGAGATGGAGTCTCCCAGCTTCGCCATCGACTGCGCCTTGACGATGATGGGGCACCTGGTCTTCCCGCAGAGCAGCTTGGTTCCCCGACACCGGAGGCACATCCAAGCAGGGGGCGACTCGACTACCTCGATAGACCTCGCAGCTTCCTCCTCGAGGCCGGTGACGCTCGCAGGCAGGACGCTTGAGAGCCAGGTTATCCTCTTCGGCAAGTTAGGACGGGGAGAAACCCTTCAGGCGATTCTTAAAGTGCGTGCGCCCGACTGGAGCCGTGCCACAGGCGTAAGTGAAACTGTCCTACGCCCCGCCCTGCACAACCCTGGAAGCCCCGTTCTCCTTGACCACTTTGTAGACCTGGTCCGCGAAGCTCTCCAGCTCCTTCTCGTGCGAAACCACTATTACTTGGGCGCACTCAATCTCGTCCAAGACCTCCCTGACGCTGCCAAGCTGCTCCCTGCTGAAACCGTCAGTGGGCTCGTCGAGGATGAGTATGTTCGACTTCATCGTTGTCGAGACCCTCTGCACCAAGGTGTTCAGAGCCAGCCTGTAGGCGAGCGACACGCTCGTCTTCTCCCCTCCGCTGAGGAAGTACACGTCCTGTTCGTATCCGTCCTGGGAGACTATGGGAGTGAAGCTCTCGTCGACCCTTACCTCCTTTCCAGGGTCGTCGACCAGCGCGCTGAACCATTTCTGGAACAACGAATCGAATTCTTGGTTGAGGCTCTGCATCACGCTCATCTCGATGAGTTGCAGAGTCGGAACGAAATAGTCGGCCAGCCATAACTCGTGCTCCTGCAACACGTCCCTCCTTCGCGCCGCTTCTTCCTTTCTCGCTATCTCGTCCCGCATCTCATCCTGTCTATCCTTCATCATCTCCAGCTTCTCGGTCAGCCTCGAACCGACATCCCTCAACTCCCTCAACTCCTTCTCCGTCGCCTCCAGGGTTCGTTCCGCAACGGTGAGCTTCTGCGCTACACGGGCGAGGGGAACAGCCTTCGCCGAAAACTCCTTCGCTTTGAGCTTGGCAAGCCTGGCCTCTTCCTCGGCCTTCGCGGCTCTCTCAGTCCTTCGTTTCAGCTCAACCTTGTGCCGCTTGAGATCCAGCTCCAGGTCTTCCAGTTTCTTGATTTCCAGTTCGTACTCCCTGGTCCTCTTCGAAAGCTGTCGCATCTCCTTCTCTTCCGATCTTGTCTCGTGTAGCTCCGATGCCACATGTTTCTGTTCGGCCCTCTTCGCCTTCTCCCTGTCGACGTACTCGCGCGAATCCACAGGTCTGTCACAGACCGGACACTTCCCGCCTTTCATGATGCTCTGGTAGTCGTCTATCTTCGAAGTCAGAGTCGCATCGAGCGCAGTCAGCTTCACCACCTTGTCCTGGAGGCTTTCCGCCCTGCTCTCCAGTTCGGAAGCTGTCAGGCGGTAAGGAGGCTTCAGTTTCTTCAGACGGCCGATCGAGAGTTCGAGGGACTCGATCTTGGTAGCGACTTCGCGGGTGCCTTCCGTCTCCTCGGCGGCGACTTCGCCCCTCTCTTCAGCCCTTCTCTCGTGAAGCTTAATCTCCGCGTCTGTCCGCTCGAGATCCAGTTCCTGCTCGCGCAGCTGCTCCCTCTCCATCTTGATCTTCTCAAGCTCCGCTACCATCTGACTCTGCTTCTTCTTGACATCCTCTGCCTTCCTTGTCTCGAGCTTCCCCTGTCTCTCCGATTCCTCCAGGCTCGATCTCAGCTCCTGAGCGCCCCGAGCCATCCCTTCGAACTCGCCGGCCTTCCTTCTGACCTCCCTCGCGAGTTCGGCAGCGTTCTCTGCGGCTATCTTGTAGTCCTCGATTCTGAACGCCCTCCTGAGGACCTGCAGTCTGAGGTCGGGACTCAGCCCGAGCACGGCCTTCATCTCCTCCTGCGGCGTGTAGACTGCATACCTGTAGATCCAGCTCTGCGCCTTGGGGTCTGGAACCTCGTTGAACTGGAGGACCTCCAGCATCTTCTCCTTCAGCTCGGAAGGCGAGAGGTCCAGCTGCCCCTCTGGCGTCTTCAGAGTGCAGTCCGTCTGCTGGACGTGCTTTCCTTTCCTCACCAGTCTCCTCTCCACCCTGTACTCCCCCCCATCGGCCTCGAAGACCATGGCCACGGCTCCCTCTGTCGAGCCAGCCCTGAGCATCGAAGCTCCGGCCTCCGTGCCGAACCCGAAGAAGGCGAATTCGATGGCCATCAGGAGGGTAGACTTCCCCGAGCCGATGTCCCCTTCGAAGAGAGTCTTCCCGAGGGGGAATCCCACGGTTGCTTGTCTGTAGCTCCTGATGTTTTCCAAATCCAGGCGCTTGATGATCAAGTATGCACCTCCTCCAGTTTCATCATCCTCGCGCCGTCCCTGACCATGCGAGTCTGGTAGTCTCTCTTCGCTTCGCCCATCTTCGGTGGCTGCCGTAACAAGCGAAGCAGCTCCTTGCCGAGAAGCGAGCCGCTGTGGCCCTTGAGGCCGGGGGCAGACACCTTCACGCTCCCTATCCGGCTCTCGAAGAACTTCTCCTCAGTCGTTGCCGGGTCCTCGCCGGCTGCGGCGGGCTTGCCAGACTCCCTAGAGGTCAGGCTGCTCCTGTTCAAGTGAACGTAGAGCGCGCCTCTCCCCATCAATCCGAGCTTCATCCTTCCAAAATCGACGTCAGCGACCCTCCCTCCCGCAAGCTCGCCGTACGCCTTGATGACAACGACCTTTCCCGACACATCCAATCGTCCTAGGTCTTCACCAACCCTTCTGTTCGCCTCGACTGCGTTGGCCCCTCCTAGGTCGTACTCCTTGTACAGACTCCCGAAGGTCTGAATTGGGATGAATGACGTACCCTTCACCTTGTCATCGAAGTCGACCACGTAGAACCCCCTCTCCGCGCCCCGGGCCGTATCCTCGAGGTCCCTGCCGTAGCCTGTGAACAGCGGCCCTGGAAACACAATCCTGTCGTATCCCGACAAGCTGAACTCACCCCTCTGGTGTATGTGGCCACCTGCGTAGTAGTCGAGGCCCCTCGGGAAGAGCGAGATATCCACCGTCTCCATCTCTTTCAGGTTGGCAGGCCTGAACTGCGTAATCCCGCTGTGGAAAGCGAATACTCTGAAGCCGCGCTCTTCCTCAATCGCCGCTCTGTCGAGGATTTCGTAGTACCTGCTCTCCAGCCCGACCTTCCTAGCAGAGATGCCAGCAATCTTGGCGCCCGTCTTCTTGTCGACAGTCAGTCCGAGCTTCAGCCTCCCAGAGTCCATCTTCGGCCTGAACACGTTAGTCAGGACGCCGACGGTGTTCAGGATGTCTATGACCGACGTCCCGTTCGGCGTGTAGTCGTGACTGCCGTAAATCGCGTAGATTGGTATTCCTTGTTCCTGCGCCCTGATCATTACCTTGATGGCGGAGTCGACGATCCCGAGGTCTGGTATTCCCACGTGGAAGAGGTCCCCGCAGATCAGAACGAAATCGACGTCCAGCTCGATGCACCTTGACATCGCAGCCTGGAAAGCCTCCATTTCGAGCCTCTGGAGGTGAGGTTCCCTGTGTGCCCCGAGGTGGACGTCTGCCATATGGGCGAACTTCGGCAAGCGAAATCGCCGATGACGCTCCGCATACTTTAAGCCTCCAGTGGACGCGTGTCGGCACGTAGTCCTCCTTTTCCATGAAGTGCTCGGGCGGAAACCCGCGTTAAATGGTCGCGAACCGTTGACATGATATCAGGGAGGTTTGACCACACACGCCAGTAAGACGCTCGCCCCACGGCTTCTTCGCACGGGGCGTCAGGGACTACGAGACATACCTGAAGGCGGAGGGATGGAAGAGCGAGTACCGCAGCGTCCAGAAGCTGCTGAACCACCTCGCAAGGCGAATCAAGAGCGAAGGGAGCAGGGAGGCCTACCTGAGCTGGCTCTACCGCTTCTGCAGAAAGGTGGGGAAGAACCCCGACGAGGTGCTGGAGATGGAGAGGCACGAGCTGAGGGAGAGCGTGCAGGACTTCGTGGACGAGAAGGGCAGGAGAAGCGGGGAGACGGGGAACCTGGCGAGGGCGGCGCTGGGCGCCTTCCTGCGGTCCAACGGGTTTGACGGGGGCGACAAGGGAGTCATCCAAATCCGGGGCTTCTTCTCCCCTGCCAGAAAGGCCATCGAGATGTCAGACTACGTCCCGTCGAGGGAGGAGATCTACAGGATGGCGAACGCGGGCAGGGTGAACAACCTGCGGGACAGGGCGGTGATCCTCTTCCTCTACGCGTCGGGGCTTCGCCAGGGCACGCTCAGGGGACTGCGGTACGTGGACGTCAGGGAGGAGCTGGAGGGCGGGACGATCCCCTTGAAGGTCCCCGTCTACCCGGAGATGAAGAAGGTGGTGCCGGACGCCTGCAAGGGAGCGGTCCCGTACTACACGTTCATCACGAAGGAGGCGGCGGATGAGCTGAAGGTCTACCTCGCCGAGGTCCAGGCGCAGGCTGGGAAGCTGACGGACGGGGACGTCCTCTTCAACGGGTGGAAGCACAACCGACCCATACGGGAGAATCGCGGGCCGATGGGAAGGTCGACGATGGAGCGGATCGTCAAGGAGGCGGCGCTGCGGGCGGGGATAGAAAGATGGGCCGACGTCCACCCCCACTGCCTGCGAAAGGCCTTCGAGAGCGTCCTGCGGGAGGAGAACAGCGACGGGAGGAGGCTGGACACCAAGACGCAGGAGTTCCTGATGGGGCACATACTCCCCGGGGCCCAGGAGAACTACTACGACAGGAGCAAGGTGGAGTGGCTGAGGAAGGAGTACGCGAAGTTGGACTTCTCGGCCACTCCTTCTTTCAGCAGGGGGGAGGTGCTTGGGGCAATCAGGAGGGAGATGCTGGCGACGAGGTACTCCGAGGAAGAGCTGGGCCAGATGGGTGACCTGTCGGGGCTGACTACGGAGCAGTTCGTGGAGGCCCTCAACAGGAAGGCGCTCAGCCGCCAGAAGGTCGTCCCGGCTGGGGAGGTCAGGGCGATGGTAGAGGAGGGCTGGGAGTACGTCGCGCAGCTCCCCGACGGCAGCGTGATCATGAGGCTGGCGGGGTCAAGGCCCCAGCTCAGAGCGGAGTAGCCTGTCGAAGACTTCGAACTTGGCGAGGGCCTCTGATGCGGGGAGGACATCCTTCTCGGCAAGGATGACGCTCCTGGCGGTGCTGCCGGGTGGTAGCAGACGCCTGGCCGCGTCCTTGACCCTTGAAAGCGAAATGGTTTCGCTATCTGCTTCGCTAGTGCGCGGGACTTGCATGGCAACATGGCGGCCCTCGCCTCTTAACGGCCGGGTTCGGGCCATACGAAGTAAGCGTCCATCTCCTGAATCGGGCGGATTACTCGGCGGAGGTCATAAGCAAGCTCACACCCTTGACTCTCGGGGAATCATTGGCGCCTGATTCTCCTCTGATGGCGTGATTGCAATCTAACTCGTCTTCGAAGCTCGCCAAGATCGCGCGGACGGTTTCTTACGTAGTAGTACAGGAAGTCCGAGAGCGTACCCTCGACGAGTTTGATGAGATCCTCATCGTCCCCAGTCCTGAATTCGGCGACCCTCATGCCCACCGCCCTGAGGTCTTCCTTGAGCAGGGAGGTCAGGCATGTCGCGTCGTCAGTCCGTTCTATGAAGACGACGCACTTGAAGGCGAGTTCAGGGTTGTGGATCACGTAATCGAGCTCCCTGATGTCTCCCTGGTTCTTCCCGGCGAACGTCAGCACGAAGAGGTTGACGTTCGACCTGTTAATCGAGAAGACGCTCTTGTCGAAGGCATCCTTGAATTGGGACAGGTCTGGAAGGTCTCTGACGAGGTAGGTCTGAGCGTACCCATCTCTCTTCAAGCGGTCTCTCAGTTGCTTGAGCCGCCGCGCTTCCGATTCTGGATGGTACGAACCGTAGATACCGACCTTCAGCGAGGGCTTCCGCCCAAGTATCATCGCCAGCCAGTGTTCAGCTTCGTCCTTCACGTCCAAAGGCAATCAAGGCTGGGTCTGGTGGATTAATTAGACCTCGCTGCATGAACATCAATCCAACTTGATAATCATCAAGTTAATATACTCGTCCTGCGCGCACCCCACCCATGTCAGCGATAACAGAGTACACGAGACGGATTCCGCAAGAGGTCAGGAGCATCCTTGAGGTCCTCGGGGAGCCGAGCAGGATGGGCTTGCTCAAGGCACTGGCAGAGAAGAGAGAGCTCTCCTTCAGAGAACTGCAGGGGCTCGCCAGGCCGCTGAACGCTAGCACGCTGACCTACCACCTGAAGGCTCTGATGAAGGCAGGGCTCGTAGAGAACCACTACAGGAAGGTGGCGGGAAAGGGCGACTACTCGTTCTACCAGCTCACAGGACTGGCCAAGGAATTCATGAAGCGACTCGGCATCGCCTAGATGGGTAGTTCAGTCATTCATCGTATAGATTAGGACCTCGGCTCTCCGCCGAAGAGTTTGCACACCGGTTGCTATTTCCCCCACCTTGTGCTCATTATCCGCCAGTGCTTCCTCAGCCTCTCCACGTAAGCTTCCAGCTCCTCTTCCGTCCAACTCCCAATCCTACAGACGTCGAACACCCTGAGGGCTGGGTAGTGAAGGAAGGTCCCGCGGGGCATCCCTTCCGCAATATCCTGGCTCACCGCACTCAGAAACTCTTCGGTGAAGCGGTACTTGCCCTTGCCCCTGACACTGCTGTTCATTATCACGCCAGAGCCGGCTAGCGCCCGGAGGATCCTGGTCGCGCTGCTCCTGCTCGCAGGTAGTTCCCTGACATGGGACGAGCTGAAGTCGACGCCCTGCACGAGCATCTCGACAGCGATCCTCGCGGTCAGCGTTTCTCTCACGGACTTCGGCACGCCGAATTCACACCTTCCGCGCCTTCTTCCCCCTTCCCTGTGGGAGGCTCAACGGGCCCACGACCTTTTGGTCCATGATCTTCTGCCAAACGTTCTCCTCGGCGAAGGCCACCCCTAGGTCGAACAGTTCAGCGGTCTCCTTCGGCTTCATGAGCTTTACCGAGAGCGACCCTCCGACCGCGTACCTCTTCTTGTCCAGCGGCTCGACGAAGGTGTAGAATGCCTTGGCGCAGTGGTGGCAGCCAGCGCTGAACCAGACGAGGGCCTCGGGCGTCGTGGTGAACTCCTCCCCGCCTGGTTCGATCGGGAGCCGCGTGGCCTCCGCCTCCATGTGAAGCTCCATCAGGTTCCCTGCCCCACACGCAGGACACCGCACGATGAAGACTCCCTCCTCATAGGGTACGAGCTTCTCCTCGTGCCCCTTGGCGCGATCTACTTTCACAGCGGAGACGGAACCTGCTGGCTTCTCATACTCGGGAAAGACGTCGTTGAACCACCGAAAGATGTAGGCGGAGTCCTTCGCCTTCGCAGCGTCCTCCACCTTGTCCTCGCGGAAACGGAAGCCAGCCGTCGAAGCAGAAGCCAGACAGAACTCCCTCTCGTCCTCGATTTTGCAGAGCTTTTCGAGGTGGCCCAGCCTGAACCTGAAGTCGGTGGCCTTCTCCACCTCGTAGAGCTTCCTGAGCCTCCCCTCGCCCAGCCTGCCCGCGAGGTCGTAGAGGCGTCTCAGGTCCACGCTGAGCTCGCCGGGGCGGATCGAGTCATTGATCCTCCCGATGCCTGAAATCTCCTCCAGGATAGAGAAGCCCTCCCTCTCTCCCTTCTCGTCCTCGTTCTCGCTCTTCGCCCTGACGAACAGCCGCAAGAGGGAGTTGTCGCCCTTGTCGACGTACGCGTAGAACACCGCGAACCTCTCTTCCCCGGTCTGTTCATGGAGAAGCTTCAGGGCGCAGTAGCGCTTGACGCCGATGTAGACCCAGTAGCCCTCCTTCCCGTCGCCCCGGGGGACGACGCGCCCGGGCTCGAGCTGTCCGTTGGGGGTGTCCTCGTCGGCAGCAGACTTGATTAGGGCGGCCAGCGGCTCGACCCTGTACCTGAATCTCACAACGGTCTTCGGGTGCGGCTCGACCAGCCTGAGGGGTATCGCCTTCAGTTCGGCTGCGGTCATGATGCTCCGTCGCAAACCCCCGTCCTTTTACGCAACTAGCCCGAAAGCAAGATATCGGCGGGAGAGGTGAACGAAAGTGACGATTCCCTCGTCCGCTCGCAACCCTGATACGATTGGTCTTGGTCTCTACTGATTGGCACCAACTTCTTGCAAACTTGGACATTCGCGTGAGAAGGCCTAGTCAAACGGCGCCCGGTGAACGGTTGTGATAGTCATGGCGGCTTCAGCGTCAACCCTTGAATCTGGAACCGAGGTTCAACGCTTGACTCTTGACCAAGGTGGACATCAGCGGCCAAAGTGGACACGACAAGGTGGACATCCAACACCAAAGTGGACATGCCGAAGCTGTCGCCCTCTTCAATGTGGACATATCAAGACTTCTTCAGCGGCCAAAGTGGACATCGCAGATGTCACCCTTTGGGTTCTGGATGTCACCCTGTGGCCTGCGGCATGTCACCCTTCCGTCGGTGGATGTCACCCTTGGCTCCAGGCGATGTCACCCTTTGCGGCTGGGATGTCACCCCCTTGCTCCCAAACCCGTTAGAACGCCTACAAGTCCGTCCCGCGTTAAATACTCCCACCCACTCCTAGCGTGCTAATTCATTAGCAAACCAACCCCCCCACCGAAAAACAGAGGTCCGTTCCAGTAGGAGCGTGCCGTCCAAGAAGCGATAGCTTCGGCCATGCCTGAACGACAGTGTCATCGGGACGATGCCCCGAATCAGAAGCCGCGCACTCGGTGCGTTATAACATCCGCAAGCTAAGGATTCTGTGACCAAGCTTCGAGGGCTTAGGACGAGGCTCTGTCCGAATTGTGGAACGATGACGCACCACAGGACGCTCTACGTGAAGACCGAGTCGGCCGGTATCTCGAGTTGGTTCCAGATCTTCTGGACCTGCACAGAATGCGATTCGTTGAATCACGTCATCCTACCTCGCTACAGACTTGCGTCTGTCCCGCCCAACTTGCCTTCGGCGCTGGCAACGAGCGTTGTCGACGCCCTGAGGACGGGCCCCCTAGTTACGGCCGAACTGCTGACGGAACTCAGACGTAGGCGGAACCGAGTCCCACACGTCTTCAGCTCCGAGGTCGAGATGGTCCTCGGATATCTCAAATCGAGAGAGGTGGTCATAGGGGAGACGATTGACCGCACTGCGCTGACCATCGACGCTCTGAGGGCCAGACCCTGGAAGTCGAAGCACCTGGGTCCATGCCCAGCCGAGCTGAAGCAGGGTGTCGTAATGGAAAGTCTGGTTTCCTTGTACGCCCAGAGGCTGGTGTCGGTCGCCAGTGAGGGTCAGGGGCCAGGAGCCCGCCAAATGAGGCTCGGGCCCGTCGGCGTGTTCTGCCTTCACTGTCAATACTGTAACATCGACCAAGATGCGTTCGTAAGATAGAGGCTGACTGGGGCATCCGTAGATGATTGCGGCTGTATTAATGCCTCCCCCATTGTGTTTTTTTTGGACCGATTTCTGGGTCTATACGGATTGCTGCGATTGCATGATTGTTGGTTAAACAGGGACGGTCGTAGGTACCGACGGCTTGGTTATTCTCCAGTCCCTAGTGTGTTTGTCGGGTCTCTTCCTGGGGATATACGGCCGCTTCCTGCGCCATTGACACCGATGTCCATTAGGCCTTCTGAAGAGCACGGTCAGCCGTAGAGAGTTGCCGCTGAATAATACTCTCCCTCCTAGTGTGTTTTTTGCACCATTTTCACGGTCTATACGGATGCCCCGCTCTTGAGATGATTCGCGTTCAATGGGCTAGGTACGATTGCGTTGTCCAGGCGGGGGCCTAGGTTTCATACCGCGAAAGAATCGATGGTCTACGATGTCAGTGATACCGTCCTCCTTGTAGATTGTTAAGACAAAACTGTAGTAACGTCGGATGCCGTTTTCCACCTCGTCCAGATATGACAACAGTGAACGAGGAACCCGTGGTCCGTCAGGATATCGAGAACTTTGTTCGAACTTGGACAGGAAGTCAAGGAGGCAATAAAAAGAGACCAACAGATTGATTATGCCTGCATAGTTTGGCAACACACATTCCATCAGATAGTCAGCAGGCTCCCCCGTGTACTTGCCAACGGGACGTGTCTTGACATAGTCTCTCAGCAGCCTGCTTCTGGTGATCGCCGCAGCGTATGCTTCGAGAGAACGCTTGACCAACTCACGCTCATTCATGCTTCCAAGAAGCTTCGCAGTAATGGATACCAACCCCACCAATTCTTTGTCGGCTCCTATGTCGTTGGAATAACGGATTAGCGTGTCTAGTGTTGATCTTTGTCTCAGCCTTTCTGCCGGATTGTGTCTAAGGCTTTTGGGGTCGGCGAATCCGGCGAGTTGACTCGATATCCTACTGGACAGTTCCTTGTATGCCTCGTCTCCGAACACATCTCTTCCTTGGACGAGCGGACTTATTGACATCATGGTAGGAAAGTTGCGTAACGAACCAGAAAACACCGGGTACGAGCTCTTGATCAGCTTCTCTAGCGATTGCTGAAGGGCGAAGGTCTTCCTCATGGCGGATTGGGAGATACGGGGCATCTTCGGGGACGAGAATGCCATGGAAGGCGCCATCGATGCGCGCAAAAAGTACGGCGAGTTCGAGTGGTGGCACTCGACAGGTGGAACCTCTCGGTAAGGCTCAAGCAGAGGAATAAGGAGCTTGAAAGGATAGCCAAGAGGACTCTCGAGATTCATTACGGTTGGGTGGAGTAGGAAGCTCCTCTGGGCAAGTTCGATGCCAAGGAGGAGGCGGCTCGACGAAAGAAGCTAGGGAGATGAGGAGAAGAAGATGAAGGCTTCGCTGCAGGAGATTCACTGAAACCCTGACACCCGGCTACATGGCGATCCTTATCCGAGCCCTTCCCCATTTGTACACCAACGCAACCATCAGCAGCACAAGGAAGCAGCGGGAAGCCTCTGCAAGAGCCGCCCAAACCATTAGATGAAAAGGACATGAAGCGGCTATACCTGGAGGAGTGCCGAGGGCTCAGAAGGCAGGCGCAGAGGTTCGGCGTGAACCAAGAGACGATAAGGCACCCGCTTGAGCCTCCGAGTATGCGCAGGATTTTCAGGGGGTAATATACCCATGGCCGAGTTCACCAGACGGTTGCGTCGCTGCGCGATGGATAGAGAATGGAAGTGCGGTCCCGCTTATTAAGGGAGCTTCCATTGCTTGTATATGGCATGATGGATGAAAGGTCGAGTCCATCTCAGAAAAGTGAGTCTGAGCATCCGAGCCAGGAAGGATTCAGGAAGATACTGGTTGGGTTCGACGGGTCGGAACACTCCACCGAGGCTCTCGGCGTTGCCTGCGTGCTGGCTAGGAAGTATGACGCGGGAGTTGTCGTGGTCAACGTCTTCTCCTCGCCAGTCTATGCAGCTATGGGAACCATGATACCCGTTGCCGGCATGGAGGCCGTAGAAGAAACCGCGAAGAAGAGGGCCGAAGAGTTAGTAGGTAAGGCAGTCGGCATCGCCAAAGGGGAAGGGGCCGAGGTGACAGGGGAAGTGCTGAAGGCGGCGTCTGCTGTCCAAGCCATAACCGAGTACGCCCTTGCGAACGACATCGACCTCATAGTCCTCGGCACAAGGGGTCTGACGGGGTTCAAGAGGATGTTGCTGGGCAGCGTATCGAGCGGAGTTGTCACGCACGCACACTGCTCAGTTCTTGTTGTGAGATGAGAGGCGGGCAGGGTTAACGTATGCTGCAGGAACATCGAGTTTCTACAGAGGGTCTTGGGGGGTTTCCCTGCTCAACGCCTGACAGGGCTGACGGAAACCCACGGCAAACAACGAACGGCGCTGCCGGAAGGGAAGGCCTCCAGTAACATGGGTTGGAATGGATTTCGTGCGATGGTAGGAGGGTCATTTGGGCAGCGGCGCTCAAGTTTGGATGAACCGACTCTAGGTTCCAGCTCATCTCCGCACCTTAAGTGGAAGGTTCGCGCACCTCCTGCAAGCCTTGTGCACTGATCCATCGGGTTCGATTACAGCTATGTTCGCTAGGGTAACATTCCCGGCCTGGTCCTCCAGCTTCACCACCTGCCCGCAGTACCGACACCTGTAGGTTAGCGGTCCCAGCGGGCTCGTTGAAGGAAGCCCATCGCGGCTCATCTTTCTCCTGGTCTCTCGTCTCCACGTATATACACAAGCCCGTGCCAATCATTCCGAAGGCCCCTGACAGGTGTCAGCCAGCGCTCACGTTTGTGGGCCTTGGCCGAGGTTGCCATGAAGCTCAGCGACGCGGTAAGAAGAACGCGGTCGGCTAATCGAAGCGCGCGACTGGGGAGGCCGAAGCGCTCTGGCGTCACTTCGGTGCCTGAGCGAATGGAAGAAGCTGCGGCTGCTCCGCCGACGTAATGACATCCTCCGACCTCCAAACATCGACCTTGAAATGATCTCTCGAGAGCTTCGCTCCGCACTTCTTGCACCTGAAGCCCAACGGCTTCAGGACGTCCGCTGGGTTCCTAAGGCTGAACCCGGAGTAGAGTGTGCAACCGCATGTTGAACATAGAACCTGATATGTCAAGCCAGAATCGGCAAGGAAAATAACCCGAACGCGATATTAAGGGTTCCGAGCGAGTTCGATTGACCCGTAAGTCAGCAGGGACTGGAGAGGGAGAGAGCAAGCAACGACGAAGAACTGAGGAGAGTAAGGGGATTCCGTCGTCTGTCAAGCTTGAACCGAGAGTGGTAAACAAGAGGTTCCTCTCAATGCACACAAGCCTGAAGAACACTTATGAGGTTGGAAGGAAAACAATTGACAATGAATGAGAGAGCACAAGTGGGAGTTCGAAGCATGTGTTGGCAGACTGATTGGCAGCGGTCATGAATATTTCAGATGCTTGCATTGCGACGGGATATGGTGTGAAACGCATAAGGAGCACGTGCGTGGCAGTGAAAATTGCGTGCTCGAGCTGCCGACTGCTCAGACTCCCAGTTCGCCAAGGCGAGTCATACTCGATTCCGTGGTTGCAATCGTCATGGCAGGCGTAATAGAATGGTACGCCTTGGGAAGCCTGGATTCGTTTCTTGGTGTTCAATTTGATGTTCGCCAATTCATCGTAATGCTGTTTCTTTCTGTATTCGTGTATCAACTCTCGATCATACAGAGGTACAGACGCTCCAAATCAAGTTAGTCAATATCCTGCCAGTTCTAGTGACGATTGCGGTTGCGCAAGCCCTTCTTGCCTTAACTTCAACCTTGATTTTCTTTGGGTCAAGCACGGCGCCGAGCACCCTGCAAGGGTATCTGGACGACTTCAGGATGTCATCCGAGTATCTCAGCTCGAAGCCCGAGTAGATGGTGTGCCCGCACTTCGAGCAAGCGAGTTCGTACGTCAAGCGGGATGTGCTGGCGGGGCCATCCCAAAAACCGTGGCAATAGCTTTTTCTTGGCGGCTTTGCCTGTCTTTCTTCCCCCAGAAGGCTCTTCGTCAGTGGAAGCCGCTTGTTTGTCGCTCACTGCGCCTTGCTGATGATGACCTCTATGGTCGAGATGTCCCTTGGATTCCCGGCCTCGTCCAAGACAGTATCGGTACCTATGCGAATGCTCTGGATTTTGAACTGACCTGAACCGAGCCTCTTCGTGACCACCTCAGCCACGTCCACAGTTCTGCTGATCGCCATCCCCCTGGCCTTCACCACCACCTCGCTAAACTCTGTCAGTCGCATAAGCACCATCATAGCGTAATCCATCATCGGCCTCTTTGTTCCGACATAGATGTGGTTCGGAGGAGGCCTGCCGGCTTGGCCCTGCGACTCGGGTGGAACGCGCGAACCCATTCCGACGAGTGGCCCCTTGGCAGGCCCCGAAGCCTTCTCCTCAGCGGGCGAAGAGCCGGCCGACAATCGGTGCATCATAATGACCCTGTCGGCCGCCCTCAAACGAGTAATGGTGAAACGCTGAAACATCGTGAAACGCCATTTGAGGGTGGTGAGGCTTCTTGGTCGCCTTTTTGCATACCTGATCGGCGCAGCATGGGTTCAGATGTGCCACGAGTGTGCTACTGCGGTAGGTTTCTTGTGAGGACCAAGCAGAGTCACCTCGCCTGCATGCAGTGAAAGCGGCCGCCTGGGATCTGCGAGTGCCGTCGTGTCTGAACTTCATTCTCATACCACCCAAGCGGCAAGCGGAGAAACGCGGCTGGTCGACGGGAGCAATCTCCTGCTATCCGGAAAAGGGATTCTACGACATGAGAAGGACGACGAGGACGTTGCTGAAAGCGATCACTGGGGTGAGGATGAAGAGAGGGCTGCAGAACCCTTGTTCAACCTTAGTCAGCCCACGGGAGAAGAACACCTAGGCGGCCCCTATGCGGCTGGGGCTTCGGCCGGCTGCTCCTCCGCTGCGGGTTCGGCCTTCATTAGCTCCAATTCCTTGACTCTGGCTCTTGCAGTAGCAAGCTCAGCACTAATTTCAGCCAGCTTGCGCTCGCTCTCCGTGAGCTTCTCCCTTAGGGCTTCGAACTCGCCCTTCGGCGCAGACCCAGCGAGCTTGCTCTCGAGCTCTCTCACCTTTGCCTCGAGCTGTGCTCTGGCCGCGTCTAGCTCAGCTCTGGGCACGGACTCTGCCAGTTTGACCTCCAGCTCGTGAGCCTTGCCTTCAACAGTCGCTCTCAACGCGTCCGCCTTGGCCTTGGGAATGGATTCTGCGAGTCTTGCTTCGAGCGCCTGTACCTTGGCTTCAGCCTCGACCTTTGGAATTGACTTCTCCAGCTTGGACTCCAGCTCTCTGATTCTGGCCTGAAAGGTCTTGGACTCTGTCTGAAGTTCCTTTATCCTATTATCGGAGCGTTCTAGCTCCGTCTGCAGTACTGACTTTGATAGTTTTGATTCCAACTCGCTCACCCTGGCTCTTAGAGACTCAACATCGCCTCTTGGCACTGACCGAGCAAGCTCTCCTTTCAGGCTGTCCATGGTGGACTGAAGCTCGCGGATTCTGACTTCGGCATCCTCCTTGGGCATCGACTCCTCCAGTTCTTTCTCAAGATTCTTAATCTTGGCTTGTAGCCTTGAACTGGTCTCCTCTGCTTCACTCTTGGGCATCGACTTGGCGAGGTTCGATTCAAGCGTCTTTATCTTGGCTCTAAGAGCTTCGACCTCGCTTCTGGGCACGGACAGCGCGAGCTTGGCCTGAAGTTCGGCAGCCCTTGCCTCCAGATCCCTCCTGACAGCCGCCAACTCGGCCTTGGGGGCGGAGTCGGCGAGCTTGGACTCGAGATTCTTGACTCTTGTTCTAAGCCTCCTGACCTGAGGTGCCTCTACCTTGAGCCTTGCTTTCCTTCCAGCCTTTTTGACCAAGAGAAGCTTTCACCAATAAAGTAACTCTTGCCGAACTAAATAAGTATATCACGCGGCGAGGAAAGCCTTCTCTTTTCCAGAAACTGTTTCGCAAGCTAGTACCGGAGAATAGGTTCGGGGAGTTTTGGAGGAGCGTAGTCAGGCGTTACAGGAAGAACATGAAGCTTGACGATAACAAGACATGATACATCATCAGGGCCAGGGAGAAGGGCGAGAGCATAAGGTTCGCGGCAGAAACACGCGGCCTTCCGCCAGAAGGGCTTCCTCTCTCCACGTGAACCGTGTCCCCTTCCCTGCCGACCACCCTCAGAACTGTCACTTGGCCAGACCACCGCGGTATTGCTTTGAAGTCGGTGTACGCCGAGAAGACCCTCTCCCGCGGAGCCTTCACCACTCGGGAGACCTCGACGTGCAATGCGTGCGCCTGGACCCACGTGGCCATTGAGGCTTCTTGGACGCTTCACACAAGCGCGTCTAGGCACGGGAAGGCCCGAGCCTCCTGCCGCTCCATCGCGCAAGTCTATCGAACTTCACGGCTCAATCAACCCTTTTCAGTCTCTCCTCAGAAATGCCTTCAGCGGCCATGGTTGGGCCATGCAGACAGTCCAAGACTACGCTGCCCTGAAGGCGCAGCTTGAGGAGAGGGTGGCCAACCTAAAGCGGGAGAGAGACTCCGTAGTGAAGGAGGTCGAGTCGCTCAGTCAAAAGGTGGCCATGAAGGAGCTGGAGAGGCAGGCAAGAACCCTGGAAGGGGAGCTGGGTGGCCTGAAGGGTAAGAAGAGCGTCCTAGAGCAGAAGCTCGCCAGCCTTGATGCCACGCCGGCTCAAATCACCCCCCCACAGCAGAGGCCTCCCGTTCGGCCGGTCGGCCAGTAGCTATCGCTGATTCGGGCTGCTGAGGCACAGCGCTGGTGTCTCCGCCGGAGATGCAGTCGAAGTTAGAAGGGCTTAGTTTCCTCGGCGCGCAGGATCCTCCTCACCCGTTGGGCGAGCACTCGGAGGTGACGAGCACGTTCCTCAAACACTGGCAGGAGGCCGAGCAGCCCGTCGAGAGCAAGTTCGCGTCAGAGGCGCTTTCAGGGGCGCTAGTGGTCGACGGAGACTTCGTTATCATCGACTACCGCCTGGACAAGCTGGTGCTACTGGTCCTGGAGAAGGAGCCGGCGACGAGCGTCTCTGTGTCAGCAGAAAGACCCGAATCGACCTGGTTCCCTGGCTCACGGCGTCGGTCCGAACCTGCAAAAGCGGCCGTGGTCCGGCTGCCCCGCAGTCTGAACCTAGGAAACACATCCTGTTCACCCATTGATGCTAGACTGAAGGCGAAGGTCGAGAGCTGGTCAAGTCCCAGCTGCCGGACCGTTTTTCATTGAGATTTGGGTTCCTGCCCTCCCGCTTCTGCCTTCGATGCCTCAGAGACGGGTAGAGCCTCGGTCCTCTCGGCTCTCCTTGGCCTCCTCCTACGGGCCTTTGAAGCGCTCCTAGCACCCGGCCTTACCGCCTTGGAAACTCTTACCTCAATCTTAGACACGCCCTTCTCAATCCTCGAAATCCTGTCCTCCGTCTTGGCAATCCTGGCGAGGCTCCCTTCTATCTTTGACATGCTCCGCTCGATCTTCGGAATCCGTCCCTGAGTCTTCGCCGCGAGGGCTGCCCTTCTCTCTATCTCTGACGACCTCTTCTCAAGGCCTCTCAACTTTCCGCCTATCTCCGAAGCCCTCTCCTCCACCCCGGCGATTCCCTCCTGCAGCTCGTTCAGACCCTCCTCCACCTTCGAAGTTGTCTCTCCCACGCCCCCCACCCTCCCCTGAATCTCCGACTCCGTCGCCTCGATTCTCGAGAGCGCCCCTTCGAGGCCCGTCATCCCTCCCTCTATCTTTGACACCCTCCCCTCTACCTCTCCCACTTTTCCTCCGACCTCTGATTGTGCCTCGGTTATCTTGACCAGAGTCTTCTCATTGCCTGCGACTGCTCCCTGAATGGTCGAGACCTTCGCCCCGAGTTCCTCGACCCTCCCTACCATGTCCGACATATCCTTCTCGATCTTCGACAGCAGCCCATCGAGGCCGGCCACGCCCTCGCCGGTCTTGACGACGGTCCCCTCGAGTGATGCGACCTTCCTCTTCGTCTCAGAAGCTGACTCATCGACCGTCCGCCTCAGGCTCTTGATGCTGGCGTCAAGGCCACCCGTCTGGGTGGCCAGATGCTTCTCTACCTTCCCCGCGCCCTTTGCAGATTCGTACGACATGTAGAGGAGCAATCCTATCAGAAGGACAGAGCCGAGCCCGACGCTGGAGGTCACTCCCAGGGCGCCGAACACCGGCAGAGGCAGGAAGAGGCCTAGAGTGTCCAACGCGAAGAGCACCATCAGGGCATAGAAGACCCATCTGATGCTGATGGTTCTCACCCTTTTGGGCCAAGCGGACACCAGTCCATCACTTTTTTAGTTCGCGTTCGACCGCCACCCATCTATTAAATAAAGAAACGTGCCGGCGTCTCTTTTGACATAGCTTCCGCTGGGCTATTCGCGTGCTCCTTAGGTGTTGTATTTGCTCAATACGCGCATCATCTCTTCGCTCATCCGCGAAACGTGTCCCTCGATCCGAGTTCCTTCTAGAACCTCTCAAAACATTTGTCGAAGGCACGCTCCTAGACCTCGTTCGCCACCTTGACCTTCCTCCGCCAACCTGTGAACATCATGGGTTTCACATCCCTGAGTAGCGCTCTGAAGAATCCGACTCCGTCTAGCCGTCCACATACTTCTTTACAACGAAGCAATGCCGATTCATCCCTTGTCGCCCCGAAAAATCGAGAGAGATGGCAAGGCTCATCTCGATGCGAGGTCTACAGTTCTGTACCGCTTTACCCGGCCTTAACCATCTCAGGCACTGCCCTCAAGTTTTCTGCTCTTGTTTGGCAGCAGCTTCCACCTCCGGGGAAGGCGGTGTCGGAGGTCGCTCCTGCTGCGAGGGAGGCTGCTCCTGCTGCGTGGGCAGTGGTGCCTTTGGTTGCTGTCGCGCATCTTTTTTTCTGCGTTGGCGTGGTTTCGATTGGCTCATCGTGGGTTTTGCTTCGCCTGCCGCTGTGTTATACATCTTTGGTTCCAAAAAGCTCAAATTCTAGTAATTTCAGAAATTTGAGTATGTCTGAGCAAGCTGAAGCCAAGATCTACTTGACGCACTTCCCCGTCCAGTCCTTCCTAGAAGCGGACGCATTGTCCAAGGAAAGTACTTGGACGATTTTGGAGAACATAAGGAAGGCTGGTGCGAGAGGAGTTTCAGCGGACGAAATATCCAAGGCGCTTAATCTCCCCAGTAGCGTTGTCTACTCTACGCTCAAGGAGCTTCGCCGACTTGAATTTGTGTTTGTCTATCCACGAGAGAAGAAGCGAAGAAACGAGAGGAAAAAGAGGTATGTGTGTGAAAGAGCGACCTGGGGCAAATACGGAATCAATCCCGACTTCCTCACAGCTCTAAAGCTGGAAGGAGAGGTCTACAAGACCAATGAAAAATTGACGCCGATCCTGTTAGAAGTACTTGGCAACGTGTACGAAGACTTTGAGAAAAAGACGCAACTCAAGATGTTCCTGCCTAGGGCGCGGGAGGAGAACATCTGCCCTAAATGTGACAGAAGCCATGAAGCAATGGAGTTCTTCTATGCCATTCTGCTGAAAGCAATGGACAGCTTCATAACCGAATCTGACGAATTCAGACACTTCCTGACGCAGAGGGGTTTTTCGCGTTGACTGCTCAAAGGGACAACACCACATGATACCGTATGCGAAGTTCGATCCACTCATCAAACGCGACAATACTTGCTCGTGATGCATCTAGCGGGGCAGTCTCTGAGGGGATATGTCTCACTTCAGTCAACACGCCATAAAGTGCCGTTTCCCTGCCCCTCATGATTTGAACGGCATGTGTGACTCGAAACATAATCTACGAGAAAGAGAGACTAGGGCTCTGGCATCCGTCAAACCGCTGTATTTACTAGGATTCCAGCAATTTCGGGTTTTTGCGACAGAACACGTATAAGATGTTCCCCTCTCCCTCGGTCGGATGGGTATCGTCTTCTCGACTACGGCAAAACTCGCGAGCGTTTTAACCAACTGAGTCGTTTTGGCCATTGCTCTTGTGATAACGGAATTTTACAGGTAAGGAATCACCCCAAATCGTGTATCACTTTTCTAGTTCAGTCTTCAGCCTTCGCACGCAGTCATACACGGGATCTGGGCCCGAGCCAAAACCAGAGGGACAACTCGGTATGTCTCTTCAGGGAGCGGCAAACCACATCAGCGGGCAGGGAATCGTAATCGACGGAGGAGAGGTGACGGACCAGTGAGCCTGAAAGGGCCGCTTTCGCGATTAACTATTTCAATCATCACCATCATTGCTGTAACTTGGGTTGCCCTCTTCATTATGGGACAATTCGTCGCGGCTGAATTAGGCCTCGATATGGCCATCACAAAGACCTTGCAAGTGGGAATCATCATCGGCGTAGGGATTGTCGTAATTCACCTCTTCAGCAATTTCAGGAAGACCTTCAGCGAATACGCTAACGCGCACTTTGTGGCACTCGTCCAGATGTTGATAATCATCATAACCTCTCTCTTCGTGTTGTTCGCGGTCCTGAACACACTCGAAGTTCCTCCCAATACCCTTCTCGTCGGTGGAGGATTTCTATCAATTGTCATCGGCTTGATCGTATCAACACTGTTCGGGAACATCATCGCTGGTGCGGTTCTACTCACCACATACCCCTTCAAGGTGGGGGATAACGTGATAGTCAACAATGTGACTGGGAGAATCCTGGAGATAACTAGCTTCTACACCAGAATACTGAACACTTCTGGCAGCGAGACGGTGATTCCCAACGCAGCGATAATTCAAGGCACAGCGGTTGTCTCAAAATTGTCGGCTGACGATTCCTCGCTCTCGACTCGCCTGCACTACTCCGTCGGCGACAAAATATACACCAACTACATCGGTGGCGAGGGAACCGTGGTGGAGATAACACCATTGCATACGAAGGTTCATCTGGACAGTGGGAGAGTCGCGAGGATTCCAAACAACAGCATCTTCTCGGGAGCGGTTCAGATCGCTACGGTGGGCGCCAAGTCTGGTGCCCTCACACTGACTCTAAAAGTTGATGGTAACGCCGAGAAGGCCATCGAGGCGATGAAGGTTGTTGCGGGAAGGGACAAGTCTGTCTACAAATCGCCTCCAGCAGTGCTTTACTCCTCGCTTGACGGTTCGATTGTGGAACTTAAGGTCTCGTGCGAGGTGGATCCGTCCAGGTTAGAGGAGGCGAGGAGCTCGCTTCTCAGAGCCGCCTATTCGGCGTCTCATCAATCCTAGCGGCCCGATGAGTCCCCGGTCAGCATATCTTGGACAAGGGGCTGGTGATGAAATTAAGCACTTGTGTCTCTAGATGGGTTTGGCGCTTGGCTCGTCAGTCTGCGAGAAAAGGCGGTTCTCCTGCTGGAAACTCTCCTTTGACCCTGTCCAAAGGAACCTTGCGAAGAGTAGGACCGAGCCTCGAAGACTTAGGCAACTCTTCGCGCTTGCGCGGACACCAATCGTCTGACGGTGAAGAGTCAGAAGACGAATATGAGGATGATTATGAAGGGGACTCAGATGAGCCCGAAGAAGAGGAGGAAGAATTCTAGGTCCCATGCCATAAAAATCATCAAAGGTCATATTAATTCTAGCTTAATCTAATTGTCTGCGTTGGCCCTTTCTTTTCAGGTAGTGTCCCAGTTATATTAGTCGTCATGTGATCTTGTCATTCGGGTAGAAGAACGTGCTTGCACCGCATCGGTGGCATGACCGACAAACAAGAAGAAGAGGCGACAGACTGGTCCGGCTACTCGTGCCCGAACGCGAGCTGCAGGGACCACGGAGTCGCGGGCAGGGGGAACATACGGCTGGAGAGGCGCTACGGCAGGAACAGCGTGGCCCTCCTCAGATGCAAGACCTGCATGAAGACGTTCTCGGAGAACCGGGGGACGCCTCTCTTCAGGCTCAGGCTTCCGTACGAGAAGTTCAGAGAGGTGCTCACCTCTCTCGTCAGGTGCGGGAGCATCAGGGGGACGGCGGATACGGTCGGAGTGAACAAGAACACCGTCGAGAGGATAGTGAAGCTCGCGGGGAAGCACATGAAGAGGTTCAACGACTTCATGCTCCGCAACCTCAGGATGAGCCAGGTCCAGTGCGACGAGTTCTGGACGTACATCGCATCCAAAAGGGGGGTTCGGATGACGAAGGCGAGAGGTACGTCTCCGTAGTCCAGAACCCGGAGACGAAGCTCTGGGTCTCCAAGCACACCGGAGGAAGGGAGAGGGAGGACTGGCTCGCCACAATCTACGACATGGACTCCAGGCTCGACCACTCCCATCCTTTGCCGCTGATAGTCTCGGACAACTGGGACCCGATCAAGGATGCGGTCGAGGAGGCGTACGGCGTGGAGTACCTCCCCGTTCACGACGGAAGGGGAAGGCCATATTCGAAGAGCAGGTTCGCGCCAAGGCCTGACCTGAAGTACGCCCAGGTGGTGAAGGTGAGGGACCAGCACGGCAACCTGAAGAGCGTGGAGACCATGATTGTCCACGGAGACCCAGTGGACGTCAGGGCATCGCTCATCCTCTCTGGCTCGAGGAGCATAGCCACGTCATCGGTCGAGAGGCAGAACCTGTCAGTGAGGAATTACGGGAAGAGGTTCGCCAGGAAGACGATCTGCTTCTCGAAGGACGGGGAGTATCTCGCGTCATACATCGAGATGCTCCAGGCGTGGTTCAACTTCATCAAGCCTCACAGGAGCTTGAGGGTGAAGAACCCAGACGGGTCGTACACGCGTAGAACACCGGCGATGGCCCAGGGGCTGGCGAACAGGCCGCTGACGTGGCAGGATGTCCTCAGATGGAGGTGCAACTAATATAACTGGGACACTACCTCTTTTCATACACGAACGTAGTTTGTGACACCTCGATTGGTCAGCTTTCCACTAGCGTAGATGCCAATGCCATTTGACGCGGGATTTGACATCAGACGATACTGAGTCCCACCGGACTTGAACTCGTGACCACGGATTGCACGTGCCAAAAATTCCTAAATCAGTACCATGCCAAACTAACACCGAAAACGGCGATAAATGTGCAATCGAGTGCTTAATCCGGTGCGCTGATACCTTGTCCAGCTGCCCGGAGAGGGTTCTGTCAAGTCTGCGAGCCGTGTTTAGGGGTGTCAACAATGCGCCAATCATTGAACTCGAAGGGAACTATGACACCATTGCGTTCGGCATGGAGCAATCCCCTGACCAGATTTGTTGCGTGGTCATGGTCCTGTATCGCCTCCTTCAGCTTCAAAGGCCTGCCACAAAGAGAACAGCGGCCATCTTGTTCCTTATGCTGCTTCAATTTGATCTCGCGCGTCATTGGATACCTTCGCGACGTGGTAGTGTGAAGATAGGCGTAGACCTTCGATTTGGTTAAGCTAAGTTCTTCCAGCCTTTGGTAGAAATAGGCCCTTGCCCCCAAGTCGAATGCGTTCACCGCTCTTGGATTTTTGCGCGTGATTGTGTTACCCTTCCGTTCTATCGAAGGCGGTGTCTTCAATCGTTTCCCTCATAGCCCGACGCTTTACAACCTTTGCCATGGCCCGTCAACTTGACAGAACCCGTTTCAAGCAACCTTATATCAATGTAGTTTGATATATTGAACCAATGGTAAACGAGATCGAAAGTCTCCTCCTGGCGAGAATCGAGAAGACGATGCCGGGAAGGCCGTCATGCGAGGGGATGCCTCCATCGGCTTGGGTTGAGGAGTTGCGTCAGGTTGTCTCGGAAGCATCCAAGGAAGGCGAAGCTTCGGTCCTTTCGCAATTCTTCAGAGCGCTTGGCGACCCGGTTCGCGTGAAGATTGTGACCCTTCTGGCAAGGAAAGGGGAGCTCTGTGCCTGCGAGGTTCAGGCCGGAATTGACCAGATACAATCGCTGACGTCTCACCACATGAACGTGCTCAGGAGGGCTCACATCATCAGGGCAAGAAAGGAAGGAAGATGGATGTATTACAGTCTTGAAGAAGGAATGACTGAGTTGCTACTTCGGGCTAGACAGATTCTGAAGGTACGCAATATGGATGAGTGACGATAGCAAGCTTGTCCGCCCAGCAGCAACATCAAGGAGGAGAACAACAACAACCGAGTGAAGTTTTGGACTTGCAAGTTCAAGGACTATGCTGCTTGGAATGCTCTCAGAATGTGGAAAAGACTCTCAAAAAGAAACAGGGCGTTCATGCAGTCGAGCTCTTTACGCAAGCCGAGAAAGCAAGAATTGCCTACGATCCGAAAAAGATTCAAGCAAGCGAGCTTGTTGACGCCGTCCGGCGCTTAGGATACAACGCGACACCTACTACTTCGGCTCTAGAAGAAGCGGCAGTAAAGCCACGAGCTAGCTTTGGCAACAATATCCGTTTATTGTTTCTGAGTGCAATCTCAGTTATTGCACTTGTTGAAATCTTTGGAGAGCGGCTCGGTTTCATCGAATCTGCCTTCCAGATCATACCAGTTCCGATCCTCTTACTCGGAATCGCTATCGGGGGCTACCCAATTTTCAAGAGAGCGGCTATCGGTCTTTGGCAAAGGACCATCAACGTAGACACCATGATGACCGTGGGGATACTGGGAGCTGCTGCTATAGGTCAATTCACCTCTTCCCTCCTCATTGTCTTCTTTATGACAATCGCGCACTACATGGAGAATTTCACGGTCGAACGATCTCGGAAAGCTGTAAAGGAGCTCATCAAACTCTCTCCGAAGACAGCTGTTGTGGTACGAGAAGGAAAAGAACTTTCTGTTCCGATAGACAAGATCGATGTGGGCGAAATTGTAATCGTCCGTCCCGGCCAAAAGGTTCCGGTAGACGGGAGGGTAATTAGTGGGCATAACGTCGTAGACCAAGCCGCTATCACCGGTGAATCTATTCCTGTCGAGAAGCAAGTTGGCGATTTTGTTTTCGCTGCAACACTCAACCAGGCAGGAATGATAAAGATGGAGGTGGAAAGAGTCGGCAAAGATACGACCTTTGGAAAGATTGTCCAGCTCGTCGAGGATGCAAGCTCCTCAAAATCAAAAGCGCAAAAGTTCGCGGATAGGTACACTAAATATTACCTGCCTGCAGTAATAGCATTTTCCGCGCTCACATTCCTAGTAAGTCGCAACGTAGTTTTCGCAATCGCAGTGCTGGTAGCAGCGTGTCCATGTGCAGTTGGATTAGCTACGCCCCTCTCCGTAGTAGCTAGCATGGGCGCATCAGCAAGGAATGGTCTTCTGATTAAGGGCGGTCTCTACCTCGAGAATCTGGCTAAGATCGACACGGTAGTCGTGGACAAGACGGGGACACTAACGAGCGGGCTACCTCAGGTTAGCGGCATAATCCCATTAGGGAGTCTAACAGAAAGGGAGATTCTTGGCCTCTCAGCGTCTATCGAAAGATACTCGGAACACCCGCTAGCATCAGCGATTGTTCGGAAAGCGATGGAGAGCGGAATAAACCTCGTCGAACCCGATAATTTTGAAACAGCCGTCGGAAGAGGAGTCGTAAGTGTAGTGAAGGGAGAAATCTACTCGATCGGTAACCTCAAACTCGCGTATGAAAGAGGTATTCAGATTCCTGAAGATGTTGTACGGGAAGCTGAAAGACTCGAAACAGAAGGTAGCACGGTTCTCTATTTGCTGAGGGAACGGGAGCCAATTGCGCTAATTGCCGTTGCAGATGTACTCAGAGAAGAAGTTCCAGACTCTTTCAGGGAGCTTGCGAAACTCGGAGTCAAGAGGACTATTCTTCTTACAGGGGATAACGAAAGGATTGCTTCTGCGGTAGCTAGAAGGCTAGAGATTAAGGAATTTAGAGCAAATCTGCAACCGGAAGACAAGATCGCTGAGGTGAAGAAATTACAACTGGAAGGTCATCGAGTTCTCATGATCGGTGACGGAATCAATGACGCACCTGCTCTTGCCCAAGCGGATGTGGGCATGGCCATGGGGAAGGCTGGCACTGACGTTGCAATCGAAGCAGCCCACGTTGCCCTCATGCGCGATGATTGGCGAATGGTTCCGCAGGCCATTAGGATCGGCCGGCGAACGTATGGCACGATAAAGCAAAATGTCGTCATAGGCATTGTGTGGGACGCCATAGACATGGGTCTTGCTTCGGTAGGCATTTTTACTCCTGTTCTGGCAGCCGCTGCTCAATCAGTGCCGGATGTGCTAGTCTCGGTTAATTCCTCGCGCCTGCTTAGGGATTCGCGGTACCGTATGTCTCGTTGGAGGGGCAGATAGATTCTGGTAGAGTGCGAACTCTGTGGAAAGGACCTCAAATCCGAGTCCGGCCTAATTCAGCATTACACGGCCAAGCATCCGAACCAACCAGTTCCACAGCTATCCTCTTCAAAAGAGAAGGGACAGGAGAAGGAAGGTCAGCCACCGGGGAGTCGTGGCGGTCTGAAGCGCAATCTCGAGTCAAGGAAGACGAGACGCCGAGCGATTATCCTCGGGGTGGCGCTAGTGCTTGTGGTTGGAAGTGGGCTCGGGGCATATGGCCTTTACAACTTTCAAAGTCACCCCAGTGCCCCGTATGGATCCTTCCCATATCCATGCAATGTTGAGACAAATGGCCTGGCCATCCACCTCCATCCATGGATCAGGATAGTAATAGATGGGCAGAACGTAACGATTCCTGCGAATGTGGGCCTTGTCAACGGGTGCGAGGAGCCTATCCATACGCATGACGCATCCGGGATAATACACGTCGAATCGCCGGATGCAAGCGGACAGTACACGCTCGGAGGCTTCTTCTCTGCCTGGAAGGCAACCTACGGGACCATAAGCATCAACGGAGCCAGCCACCCAATCGTGTTCAACTCGACCGACATCCTCGGCTTCAGCGCCGACTCGACCCACAAAGTCGTTTTACTAGTTGACGGAAAGCCTTCCACCGATTATGGCTCTTTGGTCCTGAATTCTCTGGATTACTGCAGCGCAGCGACAACGGGTCCTCCGTGCTATCCGACTGGGTTGGGTAATCCTTACTGGAATGGTCAGCAATACCCGTACGGGGTTGGTCATACCATCGTGATAGAATACACGACCGTCCCAAGCTGAGATGACGACAGATGGCTGGAAATCGAACTGAAGGTTGTGGACAAGAAGATGCATCATGGAAAGAGAAAGAGAAGGTGCTGGCTCCAGCTGCTGGTTTCGCTGTCAGGAGAGCCGCTGTACGCCAGCCCAACAAAAATGACGGGCAAATTTACGAAAGGTTGAACCCGTACATTTCTACTGGCTAAAGGACTGCCGGGCCCGCGCTCACCCGGGTTCGGTACCCGTCGGGCTCGCGTCCCATCTTGCGACTTCTCTGAGCTACAAGCTCCTGCCATAGTCCACCACGGTGGCGAATAAATACCAACCATACGGTATTGATCAGGGTTGCCTAATCGAGTGACTCCGAGGTGTGCCAAGGGTTCGAACCTGCATCGACTGAGACCCTTGTCCATGCCAAGGGTTTGGGCCGGAAGTATCGGGAAGTGCACAACATGGGTCCCTTCCGGCCCAGCCTTCAACCTCAAAGCTCTATTTCCGATTGACACAACCATCCTGTAAAGAACCGTTTACCAGCGTCAGGAATTGGGGTTCAAATCCCGGCCGGGACACGCTTGAAATAGGCTCCTTTTCCCCGTTGAAGCCGAAAACGAGCTTCTCAAGCCACGGCTAATGAGAGTTCGAAAATTCCTCGGATGAAGGGATTCGAACTTGTCCGAAACTGAGCATCCTATCCGAATCTACCGTCAGGTTCACCAAGTCCTGCATCGTGGAGATGGGGCAGAGGTCGGTGCTACCCTTCTTCCTGATTTTGAGGCAGGTACCGCATGTGAGAATCTCACCTCCCTTGTCCACATACTCACTCATCATCTTCTTCACGTCGAACTTGACATCATTGACTTCCTCACTCTCAACCCCTCGCCCAAGCAAGAAGACCTTGACAGAATGTTTGTTCTAAATTGCCTTGACCCCGTATCTGAAGGCGTTCCAGACTATTTCCGGCTCGTTTGTTGAAACGACAAGCCCGATTTTCATTTTCGTTCGCTTGATTCCGCATCCCAGGATATATTCATATGTATGCATATAGCTGGCAGCTGTTGCGATGCAGGACAGGATTTTCGAGATGCATGCGGAGATATGCAAGACGCTGGGAAGCCCGGTCAGGATAGAGATTCTCGACTCGCTGCGTGACGGAGAGAAGACCGTCGGCCAAATCTCGCAGGAGCTGGGACTGAGACAGGCCAATATCTCTCAGCACCTTGGGGTGCTCAGGCAGAGGCGGGTCGTGACGACTCGGAAGGAGGGCACAAGCGTCTTCTACGGGGTGTCGAATCCCAAGATCATCCAGGCCTGCCGCCTGATGAGAGAAGTCCTGCTTGAGCAGCTCAAGGAGTCGCAGAGGCTGACCGTTTTAGCTGAGAGGCGCGGGTCGAGATAATATCATGGCGATTGCGGAAGACAAACCAACGACTGCCTTTACCCTCTCTCTTTTGGGCCTGGTCTTCCAGGCCTTGGGGGGTCTGATGGTTGCGTATGCGTCGGCCTATTGGCCGTCCTACGGCTTCTTCGGGCCTGGAATGATGGGGCCTTGGATGATGTTTGGAGGACCATGGATGTTCGGGTCCTATACCTATTGGTTCCCTCTGTTCGTAGTCGTCGCAGCTGCAGAGATAGCCCTTGGAGTGCTGGGCGTTCTGTGGATGAATAGCGCGAGTCTGAGCAAAGTCCGGACGGGATCTACGCTGGTCTTGGTCGCTTCGATAATCGCGTTCCCCACAATGTTCGGCTTCATGATAGGCTCTCTACTGATGCTTGTCGGAAGCGTTCTTGGCCTGAGCTGGCGGCCCCAGGCAGGATGAGAGGGAAAGAATTCATGAAGGATTCGTCCAAGGTGATAATCGCGATAAGTGTCGGAATAGCATTCGCGGTGGCTCTGTCGGCTCCTATCCTTGTGAGCGGATATTCTGGGAGCACTGCAGGCGTGAACAGTGCCGAGGGCGGCCAGTTCTTCGGAGGGATGATGAGCATGATGGCGACCCAGGGCCAGACAATCCCTGAAACTCAAGTCATCCAGTTGATGAGGAGCATTCCGGGATACGCGAATGTAATCCCGGCCAACGACACCATAGTCTTCAGCTCCAAAGACATCAAGCTCGTCGTGCTTGCGACCGACCTCAAGGGCGCCGCGAACCTTACTACAAACGCACCGCCTAGCTATGCTACCGACAACGTCTTTGTGATTTACGGCCTGGTCAACCCCACGCTTGTGGTCCCACGCGGGGCCACGTTGCAAGTCACCTTCGTTAATCTAGACAACGACATGTACCACAACTTCGCGATGGCCTCCCTGAGTCCTCCGTACCCGTTCATGGTCATGCAGGGAATGATGTACGGGCAGCAGCAGAGGCCGTGGATAGCGATGGCGCCCTTCCTACCTCCAGCAAATAATGGTCAAGGGCTGGTGTATGGATATTCGTACACAGTTACCCTTGGCGAACAAGGGAGCCTTTGGTACCTGTGCACGTACTCCGGACACGCTCAAGCCGGGATGTACGGAAAGGTGCTGGTGAGCTAACTGGAATCCTGCCTCCTCTAGACTGCATAACAGCATTTATATCAGCCCTGATATAAGACGCGACCTGAGGAGATGAAGAGATATGCAAAGATACGGATGGGGCAGCCAGTGCGGCTGTTGCTGCTCTGGGCCGGGTTATTTTTGGCCCAGAAGTAGGGACGAATTCGTGGAGGAGCTGGAGGACTACAAGGCGAGCCTAGAATCTGAAATAACAGCCCTCGAGAAGAGGATCCAGTCCCTCAAAGAGAAGAAGGAGTGAGAGGGGATGCCGGGAGGATGGTGCAGGTGCGGTCCCTTTAGGGTAAACGTCGTGCCCCAGGGCATGCTCAAGCCCTACATCCTTCGGCTACTCTCCGAGAGGCCTATGCACGGCTTTGAGATGATGGAGGAGATATTCCAGCGAACGAAGGGGATGTGGCGGCCAGGACCTTCTGCAATCTATCCGACACTCACATGGCTCGAGGAGACGGGCTACGTCGAGGAGATGCAGAGCGAGGCGAAGGGAGAGAAGGCAAGGAGGCCGTACAGAATCACAGGGAAGGGAAAGGAGGCACTGAAAGGCTACGGCAAGTTTAGGAGCGAGTGGCTCGAGGGCGTCTCGCAGCTCAGAGAGATTTGGTGGTAAGAATATCGGATAGTGTGAGAGAACCTCTGGATAGACAAAGACAGCACTGGGAGAAGATGCTTGAAAACAATCCAGAGATGTTTGGTGATGAGCCCAGTGATCCCGCTCGGATTGCGGCTGAGCTCTTCAAAAAGGAAGGGAAGACAAATACCTTGGAACTCGGCGGTGGACAGGGAAGAGACACTATTTTCTTCGCCAAGAGCGGTTTCAAAACAACGGTCTTGGACTATTCAGATGCAGGAATCAAAGCCATAAGAGAAAAGGCTCTTGCATTGGGACTGCATCAGTCGATTACTGCACTGCTCCATGATGTGCGTACTCCTTTGCCCTTCCCCGACGAATCTTTTGATGCCTGTTACTCCCACATGCTTTTCAACATGGCTCTCACAACAGCCGAATTAGGATACCTGTCTGAGGAGGTCAGACGAGTGTTAAAGCAAGCCGGACTCTGCGTTTATACTGTCAGGCACACCGGTGACCCCCATTACGGAAGAGGCACCCATCGTGGTGAGGACATGTATGAGTTGGGCAGTTTTATCGTGCATTTCTTCAGCAGGGAAAAAGTGGAACGTCTGGCCAAGGGCTATGACATTGTCGGTGTTGACGAATTTGAGGAGAGCGAACTGCCCAGAAGACTTTTCCGGGTAACACTCAGAAAGAGGGAGGATTAGGCAGGCGGAACCAAATCATGAAAAAAGAGGAGCGATGAATCAACCTGTAAAGAAAACGATAGAAAGAATGATGACGGGAATGATGTAACAGGATGACATGCCGCAGGTGATGAACAAGGTGATGTCCGCTTTCAAAGAGCAATTGAATACTTGAGTGAGAGGTTCTAGCAAACCTCGACCACCCCTGCAATCGGATGCCTACCAAGGCTCACCCTTTTCTCCTCGTCTTTCCATTCACCTTTTCCCTTCTCTGCGGCCCATTTCTTACGATAGTAGAGGAACGTTCTCGTCGCAAGACTACGCGAGGGGCAATCTACAAGGTCATGCTAATCCCGGCCGGGGCAGGCCTTTCACATGACAGAAGTCTTCCTGAGACGGGGATTTGAGCTACAAAGTGGGAATCATGTCCTGTCCCGCACTTCAACTTCTGGTGCCGCCTTCGCTTTGTTCAGTTGCTTCGGGCGGGGTCTTTTTATCCCACAGTGCAGCTACATTCTGCCACATTGGAACGCGGAGAGGCCGAGAAATCCGGGTACCGAACCCCCCCGGGGTTCGACTCCCATCGGGTCAGCATTCAGCTTGTCAAGCTAGCAGTCTATAGTTTTGCCAAGGCAAGTTGACGCAAGACCTCAATCGCCACTGCTTCTGACTCGTTGACGAATATCACACTCAGTCCCGCATCCTTGGCCTTCCTTCCGAACTTCTTGTCTTTGGTGACCAGTATCACCCCAGGATGGTCGGCCACGAACTCCTGGACCTTGGCATCGGGCACGCCCTTTCTTGTATCCCTGTTTCCCAGAATCTCCGTCACATCTCTCACCTTGATCCCAGCACGGTCAAGGTAGGCTCTCAATCCCAGGGCCTGTTGGTCGAGGAAGACTTCGACCATCAGAACCAAGCCCGCCAGCCATCGATATAAGGTGAGAACCCGCTGGGCAGTCCTGATGCAGAATCGAAGGCGAACTAGGGAAGAAGCGCGCGAATTAATGGTCTTCCTCATCGAACTGAGAGAGCAGTGTTCCCAGTGCGTTGCAGCCTTCGGCGAACTCGAGGAGATTGTCAAGTACCCGCCACCCCAAGACCAGGAAGGAAGACGGAGTTGGAACCGCAAGGTGTGGCTTAGAGTGCACGCCCTGCTCTCCACCAGTTCTAACGTGTCTCACATCATCTGGCCTAACCCCCTCAAAAGGAGGGGTTCAGTCGCAACAGAGAAATCGCTCAAGCGAGGGCGTGAACTACAGGCATTTCTGCGCATCAAAGATGACAATCCATTGATTGCAAGACAAGTGAGAAATGCGTTTGAGCACATCGACGAGCAACTGGACGACTGGTTGCCCACCGTCCCAGAAGATATTCCGCTTGGCTGGGCCATCAGCACGTATCCTCCGGAAGACGAGCCCGAGGATACGAAGAACGCCTTCAGGTACGTCCAGGTGAATAGTATGGACCTGCGCGTTGCGGGCGCAACCTGTAATCTCGAGGAGATAGTCCAGTGGATCGAAGGCATCATTCAAAGAATACCGGATGAAGCGCAGATGATTTATCGAAAACACGGGGAACCTGAAACTAACTAGCTTCACCTTGGAATACTGTCTCTGGCTCGGCGCGTCAGCCTGAACCGGTAGAAGCGGTGGTAATCCGTTCGGCTCCGACGTTGCGTGGAGGATAAATATCATAATCAGTTATAGCCGGTATGACTCGAATGAATCCCCCGACCAGCCGCAGAACAGAAAATGCGGATAGCATCACGACTACGGGGTTCTGCTCCATAACAGAGGGCGGAGTTCTTCCACCCCCCGTTATGTTCGACGCGTCTCGGCCATAGTCCTCCTGACGCTTGGACTAATCCGAACAGAACTCCTTTGAAAGATCACGAAACGTTGACTGAAAGTAAACAAAGGCTTGACAATTTGTTGTTTCAAAAATGACATAGCGCAGTCACCAAGGCGACTGCCAGGCAGGCTGTTTCATCATAGGAACTGTTTCTCAAGAATAAGGGAATGAAGGCAGTCAACAAAATCGTCAGAGTCGTTGAGGGAATCGCACCTTGCCAGCTGAGCGCCGTTCTTCTCTGCCCATTGTTTGCATTCAATATCGATGTCGTAGAGAATCTCTAGGTGGTCAGCAACGAAACCTATCGGAGCGATTAAGAAGTTCCCGAACCCTCGATCGAACTGCCCTTGCAGGTGGTCAAGTATGTCCGGCCCTAGCCACGGCTCCCTCGAATGACCCGCGCTCTGGAATGAAAAGGTCCATTCGCTTCGACGAATTGCCGCTGATATCAACTCGCAAGTCTCGATGAGCTGGTACCGGTAAGGGTCTCCGCTGGCCAGGATCTTCTCGGGGAGGCTGTGGGCGGAGAAGACGAGGGAGTAGGTCTCTGGGAGCTTCCGCTCCGAGCTTCTAATCCTTGATGCCCAGGCCTCTATCAGCTTCGGATTCCTGTGCCACGAGTTGACCGAGTCCAGTTTCATTCTTCGGGGCAGAGCAGCGTTTGCCATTTCCACAGCGAGCGTGTACGTGCCGACGCTCATCTTGGAGTAGTGCGGAGCGAGCGCGATTGAGAGGAGCTCAGCGACCCCGTCACCGGCGGCCCTCTTGACGACGTCGGCGATAAAGGGTTCCGAGTGTTTCATCGCTGAATAGACGAGCGTGTCGGAGCCCTGGTCCGCTACTCGACGCTGCAGCTTCTCCCTGAGGCTCTCGGTGATTCGAATCAACGGGGATGTCCCTCCTATGGCCTTGTATCGCTGGCGGAGGCCCTCGATCTCGGCGTCGGTCGGCCTCTGGCCGCCGCGAATGTTCGTGTGGAACTCCTCCACTCCTTCAAGGGAGCGGGGCGTCCCGTACGTCATCAGCATTATTCCCTTCATCCCGTCTTCCTCTTAGTCCGCGCATGAACTGTGTTCACGATTCGGCGAAGGTTCTCGGGGTCGGTGTCACGAAGAACACCGTGGCCCAGGCTGAATATGTGCCCCGATCGTCCCTTGGCTCGGTCCAGGATGTCCGTAACACGTTTCTCCATCTCTTCCCCGCCGGCCAGCGCGGCTGCGGGGTCCAGGTTCCCCTGGACGGCGGTGGCACCGTCACACCTTCGCCAGACATCTTCTATCGGTATCCTCCAGTCCACGCTCAGGACCTCCGGTCCCGTCCGGTGGAACTCCTCTACCAGGGCGGAAGAGTCGGCACAGAAGTGAATCCTCGGCACCGAGTTGACGGAGTCGAATATCTCGCGAGTGAAGGGAAAGACAAATTGATCGTAGTCACGCGGTGAAAGACAACCTACCCAGCTGTCGAAGAGCTGGATCGCAGACACGCCGTGCTTCACCTGGACCGACAAGTAGCCCTTGATCATGTCGGTCAGGCTTTTCATGAGGGGTCGCCATGTCTCTGGGCTCGAGTACATCAACGCCCTGGTCTTCGCCAGTTCCCTGCTCGGCCCGCCCTCAATCATGTAGGCCGCGAGGGTAAACGGCGCTCCGGCGAAGCCGATCAGCGGAGTCCGACCGTCCAGCTTCTGGATGGCCCTGTCGATGCCGCCGTAGACGTAAGAGAGGTCCATCTCCGGGTCCGGCCTCCGGAGCGCCGCCACGTCGCTCGGTCCCCGGATTGGATTCGAGACTATCGGCCCTACGTCCTCCTCGATTCTGAACTTCACGCCCATCGCCTCCAGCGGCAGCATGATGTCTGCGAAGATGATTCCCGCGTCGACGCCCAGGGCGCGTACGGCATCAGCGACCACCTCCGACGCAAGCTCGGGGTCCTTCGTAATCTCCAGTACGTTTCTCCCTCCCTTGAGTCGCCTGTAGCTCGGGAGGAATCTGCCAGCCTGCCTCATGAACCAGACGGGAGTATACTCCGTCTCTCGCCCGAAGCAGGCGTCGATGAACGGCGAGTCCGTCCGCCTCATGACGCAAGACCCCGGAATGCTCGCCGCGATGCCGAAACGGTCGTTCTCACGTCACCATCGGAGTGGGCTATCGAGAGGAAGAAGGTCTCGAAGGCGGAGGGCGGAAAGTAGATTCCGGACTCGAGCAGGGCGCGGTGGAATCTGGGATACAGCTGATGGTTCGAGCCTTTTGCGTCCCTGAAGTTCCGTACCTTCCCTGATGCGAAGAAGAGACCTAGCATCGAGCCGACTCTGTTTACTGTGAGTTGCACGCCGCAGGCGGCTGCTGCCTCGAGGAGGCCATCTTCGAGGCTTGCTGACAGCCTCTCGAGCCAGGAGTACGCTTTCCGGTTCAGCTGGGAGAGGGTCGCTAACCCTCCGGCCATGGCCACCGGGTTTCCTGACAGAGTGCCGGCCTGGTAGACCGGCCCCTCGGGTGCGACCATCCGCATGATATCATCTCTGCCACCGTAGGCGCCGACCGGGAAGCCTCCCCCGATTACCTTGCCCAGGCAGGTCAGGTCGGGCCTCACCCCATAGATCGCCTGGGCGCCTCCCGGAGCAACCCTGAATCCTGTAATCACCTCGTCAAAGATCAGGACCGAACCGCTTTCGCTGCAGAGCTTCCTCAGCCTCTGCAGATAGCCGGGTATCGGCGGCACGACCCCCATGTTGCCCGCCACCGGCTCGATGATGGCAGCGGCGATCTCGCCACCGTGGGAGCGGAACGCGTCCTCGAGCTGCTCTTCGTTGTTGAATTCGAGGGTTAGTGTCTCAGCCCCAGCAGACGACGGAATACCCGCCGAGTCTGGCATGTCGAAGGTTGCCATCCCGGAGCCGGCGCGGGTGAGGAAGGGGTCCGCGTGGCCGTGATAGCAGCCTTCAAACTTGAGCAGCTTGGTCCTGCCGGTGAACGCCCGAGCCAGGCGCAGTGCAGACATCGTCGCCTCCGTACCGGAGCTCACGAAGCGAACCTTCTGAATGCTCGGCACCATACCGCAGACTTTCTGGGCCAGTCTCAGCTCCGGAACCGAAGGAGCCCCGAAGCTGGTCCCAGTCGTTGCGGCCTTGGTCACGGCCTTAATCGTCTTGGGGTTCGAGTGGCCTAGGATGAGTGGCCCCCACGAGCAGACGTAGTCGATGAATGAATTTCCATCCGCGTCCCATATCCGAGAGCCTTTTCCCTTCACGAAGAAGACCGGGGTGCCGCCCACCGCCTTGAACGCGCGGACGGGACTGTTGACCCCGCCAACCATGACCCTCCTCGCCTCGGCGTAGAGCTCCTTCGACTTTAGCATCTTCATCTCGGACGACTATCCTAGGAGAGAAAGCATGGTGGTTGGGTCCACGCGCCGGCAGGTGAAGATGGGAGTCTCGAGCTGGGTGTACATGCTCGCCTCCGAGCTCCTCAATTCCTCCACCAACGAGAGGAACTCCGCTGGGTCGTCTCCATCGAAGGCCAGCACGAACTCCTGGTCGTCAAGACCGAAGGAGTATCCCGTGTTGATCTTAATCGAGGGATACTTGTGGCCTATCTTGAAGTGCTCCGCCATGATCCTCTGCCTCTCAGCGAAGGGCAGCCTGTACCACTCCCGTTTCTTCACGAACGGGTAGACGAAGAGGAACTTGCTCGAGCGGTACTGCTGCAGGGTCCCTTCCTGGCCTGGGCGCCTGTGGGAGCCGAGATACTTGGACCTCCTGGTCATCGCGAGGTAGGAGTACGGGATCTCCAAGTACCTCCCGAGCTTCGTCGAAAGGAGCCTCGCGACAAAGGTCTGGAACGAGTCGAGGCTGGGAGAGTCTGCTAGAATCATGAAATCGGTGTCGCCCCGGATCCCTACGAGCGAGAAGAACGAGAGGCTCGAGGACGAGGAGTCTCCCAGAGCCCGCAGGAATTCCCTCCTGGATTCCTCCTTGGTCGAGTCATCTAGTGACCTCCACTCGCGCGCCACCTTGAAGAAGGTGTACTTCAGGAAACTCTTCTCAACCTCGGCAGCCTCTGGGGTGCTCTCTCGCTGTTCCTCCATCACAGTCCCTCCCTGAGCCACCCTGCCGCCGCCTCGGCGAAGTAGGTGATTATCACGTCAGCTCCGGCCCTCTTGATCGATGTGAGGACCTCCATCGCCATCGTCCTCTCGTCGATCCAACCGTTCATGGCCGCGGCCTTGATCGCAGAGTACTCGCCGCTGACGCTGTAGGCAGCGATGGGCAGGTCGAACCTCGAGCGGGCCTTCGCTATTATGTCGAGGTACGAGAGCGCGGGCTTTACCATCACGATGTCCGCCCCCTCCTGGACGTCCCTTTCAATCTCGCGCATCGCCTGCCTCGAATTCGCCGGGCCCATCTGGTACGCCTTCCTGTCGCCAAACGACGGGGCTGATCCCGCGGCCTCTCTGAATGGGCCGTAGAAGGAGGAGGCGAACTTCGCAGAGTACCCCATCACCAGGGTCTCGCCTAGTTGGGCGTCCTCCAACGCCGACCTGATCGCTGCGACTTGGAAGTCCATCATCGCGCTAGGGGCGACGATGTCGGCGCCAGCCCTCGCGTACTCGACCGCGGCCTTCGCGAGCAGCGGTAAAGTTGCGTCGTTGTCCACCTGTCCTTCCTTCAGCACGCCGCAGTGTCCGTGGGAGGTGTACTCGCAGAGGCAGACGTCTGCGGCCACCACCATGGAGGGCGTGGCCTTCTTGATCTCCGCTATCGCCCTGGGCACCACCCCTTCGCTCGCGTAGGCTCCGCTTCCAACTTCGTCCTTGGACTCCGGGATGCCGAGGAGCAGGACCGCAGGTATCTTGGCCTCGTCGAGCCGCGTCACGCATCCGCCGACCCTGTCGACCGAGTAACGGTTGACCCCCGGCATCGCCTCCACCGGCTCTGTCACGCCCCTGCCATACCTGACGAACACGGGCGCTATGAAGTTCGACGCGGTCAGGGCGGTCTCGCTCACGAGCCTCCTGATTGGCTCAGTCTTCCTGAGCCTCCTCAGCCTCACCTCAGCCTCGCGCCGCTCAGGCATCTGCTTGGCTCAACCTCGTGATCTCCCGCACCACAGCATCAAGAGTGAACGATTCTGGCCTGGTCGTGTTCGAGAACCCGCTCTCCCTCGCCGCCGATTCAGTGACCGGCCCTATGCAGACGGCCCTCAGCCCCATCAGCTTCCGAAGCTCGTCCTCGGCCACAAGGGAGCAGAAGCTCTTGACTGCGGAGGGGCTCGCGAACACTATCAAATCTGCGTCCTTGATCTTGGGGCTCGGTCCCCTGGTAGGCAGAGTTCGATAGATCGCAGCCTCTTCCACGCTGAACCCCCGCTCGACGAGCCTGTTCGCAAGCCTGGGGTCGGCTATGTCGGACCGCAGAAGCATGACTCTGTCCCCCTTCTCCGCGGGGAGCTCCTCCCCGAGGGTCGCGGTGGTGTAGCTGGACGGTACGAAGTTCGGTTCGACGCCAAGGCTCGAGAGCGCACTGGCGGTCTGCCGGCCGACGGCAGCAACTCTGGGGTTGCCCTCCCACGGCAGCTTCAACGACAGCGCCTTCATCCGAGTCCCGAAGTGCTCCGCGCCCGAGGACGAGGTGAAGACCACCCAGTCGAAGTCGCCGAGGTTTCCGAGAAGTCGGTCAACGTCTTTCCAGTCGCTGGGCGGAGCGAGGGAGATCGTGTCCACAGTTATCGGGTCCAGTCCCACGAGTTTCAATCTCCTGGCCAACTCCTCGTTCCCCTCCTGCGAGCGAGTGATCACCACGCTGAGCGACCTGGGTCTCAGTGCGGTCAAGCCCTGATGGCGCCTCCCTTGATGATCTCCGCGCCCCCGAGCTGAAGCAGTTCCTCGCCGAGCGCCTCGCCCAGCTCGACTGGGTCCGTGGAGGTCGCGCTCCTCTTCAGGACAATTCTGCCGTCGGCGGACGCGATCATTCCCACGAGCGTGAGCGAGCGGCCGTTGCGAGCCGCGTGCGCCCCAGCAGGCACGTAACAGTCCCCGCCTATCGCCCTCGCGAAGGCCCTCTCACACTCCGAGGACCGCATCGTCTCCTCGTCGTTGATCTTCGAGACGATCCTCTCTATCTCGGTATCGCCCTTCCTCACTTGCACCGCCATGGTGCCTTGTCCCGCGGACGGCACGATCTCGTCCACTGGGAATCTCTGGGTGATGCGTTCCCCCATGGAGAGCCTGTCCAGTCCAGCGGCGGCCAGGACCAATCCTGCAAGATGAAGCTCATCCATTCTCCTCACCCTCGTCTCCACGTTGCCGTGCATATCCACTATCTTCAGGTCCCGCCTCAGGCTCAGGAGTTGCGCCCTTCTTCTGATGCTGCTCGTTCCAACCGAAGCCCCCTTGGGAAGGTCAGAGAGCCTCTCTCCTTTGGACGAGACGAGCGCGTCGCGGGGATCGCCCCGAGGAGGCGTAGCACCAATCTTCAGTCCGTCGGCGAGTTCCACCGAGAGGTCCTTCAGGCTGTGGACGGCTAGGTCCAACTCCCCCTTCGTCAGGAGCGCTTCTATGTCGCCGGTGAAGGCCCCCTTGCCATCCGTCTCGCCCCGCTTCTCCGGGGGGAGCCTGTCCCCAGCTGTCCTAATCGTGACGACCTGAAGCTCGAGCCCTGGCGCTTTCTCCGAGAGCATCTTCAGGACGGCTCTCGTCTGCGCCAGCGCGAGCTTGCTCCCCCTAGTGCCCACCCGGAGCTTGCGCGCCGTCATTTTCCCCCATCCCTGAAGATCGACTCGAGGAGGAGGAGCCGTTCTGACTGGTCTTCCCCGTTACCAACCTCCTTCACGAATGTCGCGTGGGGGGACAACAGTTTCCCGGTGAGTCGCTTGCTCATCGCCTCGATGATCGTCTTGTCGTGCGATGAAAGGCCCGGAAGCCTCCTGAGCGCGGCCAGAGTCTCCTCCTCTCTGATCCTCTCGGCCCACTTGTAGATGTTGCCGAGAGTCGGCGTGAGCCTGCTCGCGGTGAGCCACACATCGAACCTCCGCGTCTCTTCCTCGACCAGCCTCTCCGCCGAGGCATTCTCGCGGCGCCCGAGTGAAAGGGCCCACGCGGCAACGGCGTCGAGGTCGTACAGCCTTATGAACTTGGAATCCCTGAGGGAAGGGTCGACATTCCGGGGAAAGCCGAGGTCAAGGACCACCATCCTTCTCTTTTCGGGAAGGTCTCGCTTGGTTAGGACGTAACCATGATGCCTTGTAGCGGCGATGATCAAATCGCACTTCTCAGAGACTTCCCGCAGCCTTCTTCGAGAGATTCTCTCGGCGTTTGGGAATCGAGCCTCGACGTCCCGCCTGCCCGAAAGGAGGTAGACGGCCGAGCCCTTTAGTCTGAGGGCGGCAAGCTTTGCGGTCTCGCCAGAGCCTATCAGGAGTACCTTGGCGGGCCGGCGTCCAAGTTCCTTTAGAGCGCGTCTCAGCGCGAAGGCGCTCACAGACCTGTTCGCGGGAGATACTTTGTACGACTCGCGTATCCGTTTGCCCGAGCTGTACGCCGCGTCGAACAAGGAAGACAGAATCGACTTTGCCTGTCCTGACGTCCTCGCAGTCTTTCCTGCTTCCCTTACCTGCTGAAGTATCTGCTCCTCGCCTAAGACGGGCGAGTCCAAGCCGGAGGCTACTCTGAAGATGTGCCTTATGGCATCCGCGCCCGTCTTCACGTAGAAGCTCTCGGACGAGGTT
Organism: Nitrososphaerales archaeon; assembly: GCA_032906765.1. Classification (NCBI taxonomy): domain Archaea; kingdom Thermoproteati; phylum Nitrososphaerota; class Nitrososphaeria; order Nitrososphaerales; species Nitrososphaerales archaeon. Next base: position 51,681 of record JAJTZB010000004.1, on the reverse strand, counting down.
CCGTCTCCGTCGAGTCTCGTCATCACCGACTTCGCCACCTCGTTGGGGCTGCTGCACGCGAGGTAGACCTCGAGCCTGTTGCAGGTCTCCAGGATGGAACATTCGAATATCTTCCCTCTCCCGACCTGAAGTCCTGGCTCGGGGACCTCGGACAACCGTCTGGCTATGCGCTCCCTCGTGCCTATCTCTGCCGTTCTGAAGGACGTGCCCACCAAAACCACCGACGGCGCGGCTGGCCTTCCGTTCGCATCAACGGCTGCGGGATGGACACCTTCGCCGGTTGGCGAATCCATTTGGCGTTTCGACTTCGGCTGGGCGGTATTATATTTAACTAGTGTTAGTTATATTCCCCTCGCAATGCGACCACCGTGGACACTGAGGACGGACGTCTCCCAGGCTCCGTTTTTCGTGTGCTGGGAGACTACGAAGGCCTGCCTTCTTGCCTGCCGTCATTGCAGAGCTAGGGCGATTCGGAGGTCCCTCCCGGGCGAGCTGGACCATTCGCAGGGTCTGGCGGTTATCGACCAGTTGCTGGATTTTGGAGAGCCTTACCCCGCACTACTTCTGACTGGGGGCGATCCGCTCATGCGACAAGACTTCTTTGATTTGGTCGAGCACGCGAAGAAGAATGGAATCTATGTCGCCGTCGCCGCAAGTGTGACGCCGAAGCTCAATCAGGAGACAATAACTCGAATGAAGGAGCTGGATGTCGACATAATGTCGGTCAGCCTCGACGGGGCTTCCCCCTACACACACGACAGGCTCCGCGGCGTTCCAGGCACTTGGCGCGGAACGATTCGCGCCCTTCAGACAGCCAAAGACGCAGGATTGAGAGCACAGGTCAACACCACGGTGATGAGGAGCAATATTGACGAGCTGGCCGACATCTTCCACATCGTGAAAGAAGCAGGCTCGGTCGCGTGGGAAGTCTTCTTCTTGATTCGCACGGGTCGCGGCGCTTCACTCGAAAGCCTGCAACCTTCCGAGTGCGAAGAGGTGATGCACTTCCTTTACGACGCTTCGCAGTACGGCATGCCCGTCAGAACGGCGGAGGGGCCGAACTTCAGGAGGGTGCGCATCGAGCGTCAGAAGCAGGTTGGCCCGCCAACCGGCGAAGCGTATCAAAGACTATCGGCGCGGCTGCGAGCCCTCGAAGGAAACCCGACAGCCCAGCCCTCCGTCAAGGCAACACAGACCGGGGACGGAAGGGGCATCATGTTCGTCAGCCATGACGGCGAAGTCTATCCGAGCGGGTTCCTGCCGATACGCACAGGCAAGGTTCCAGAAGACAACCTCGTTTCAGTTTACAGGTCGAATGAGCTTTTCGCAGATTTGAGAAATCCCTCAAAGCTAAAGGGCCGTTGCGGTAGGTGTGAGTACCGTACAATCTGCGGAGGTTCGAGGTCCAGGGCGTTCGCCGAGCTCGGGGATGCTTTCGGAGAGGACCCCGCCTGCCCGTACGTTCCAGCAGCCAGCTATGCGGTGTCACCGCTGGCCTAAATCGCGTAATCGATTCCAGTCGTGTTGAGGCTTGCCGGAACTAAAACAGCAACCGAAGCAAGGGCGGCGACGGGCGACCTATCAAACGTTAGGGGTAATCCCCAATGTTTTAGGGATACAGAGGCTTCGCAGAAGGTGGACGACTGGGCAGGCCTTGGAACGCCAGGTCATTTGAGTGCGAACGTAGATCGTAGGCATGACTCCCATCTTGTTGGGAGCTGTAGTGGTGGCAATCGGCTTTTACTCATGAGCGCGGGCGGTGCAGAAAGGATTGGCATTCATTCAGTCAACCTCTTCGACATCGTGCCGGGATACGTCATCGTGAGGGTGGCAGCATTGATTGTGATTGCGGCTCTCGTCGCTGGAATTACATCGACGAAATAGTCGACGTCTAGAAGCTGGAGGCGCTCAAAGGACTCAGTAATGCCGCCATGGGCAGACCCTCGGCCAGCAAGGGAATCGACGAATCAACACTTCGGCTATCGGAATTTGAAAATCTTTCAGCTCCCGACCGGCCCGGGCACTTTCAATAGCATGGCATAATCTATATTGCGCAAGGAAGGACAGGGACCAGAAAATGCCCTCAAGAAACAGAACACTGAGTTACGTAGCCGTCGCTGTAGTAGTCGCAGCCGTCATAGTCGGGGCGGCGCTCGCATACAACCCATTCGGGATGAACACTTCGGGCGCAGGAAACGCCTCGACCCAGGCACTGCCCTCTGGCCAGGTCTCCTCAACTTCAGCCCAAGGCGGGACTGGGACCCTCAACATCTACCTGACAGACGCGCCGCCTGGTAGTAATACGCTGAGATACCTCCTGGTGAACGTTTCGAGCGTAGAACTGAGGTACCAAGGTAGCCTAGCGACCACAACGTCTTCCACAACCTCAACTTCCTCATCGAGTTCGACCAGTTCTTCGAGCACGTCTACGAGTAACACTTCTTCGTCATCGTCGACCACTACTTCAACCACGACGACAACGTCGCAGAGTTCAACTCAGCCGCAGAACACCTTCATCTTCAAGGTCCCCTCCAACGTCGGGACCAACGTCAACCTGACGAAGCTACAGGGGCAATCGATTCTTCTCGGGGCCACAAAGATGCCTGCGGGTAACATAACTTCAGTCATCCTCAGTATTACGGGCGCAAAGGCATTCTACACAGACGGTACATCCGAACAGCTCAAGGTCGTGGCCGATGGAAAGCTGATGATCCCGATTCATTTCGGGGTTCAGACCAATGGCTCCACAGACCTTACCTTCGACATTACGCCCAGCCTCGTCCACATAAGCCAGGGCGGCGTCCTGACCCCGGTAATCCACACGACAGCCGTGGAGAGGGGTTCAGGCAACAACAGCACTACTCACACCACTGATGTGACCGAAACGACGACTGGCACCGCAAGCGCGACAACTTCAACAACTACAACGACCAAGTCCACCACCCCGTAGGCGACCGCGCCTACGGGCTTTTTTCTTGTCATCGGAATAACGTTTCTGAGCTTCTATTTGTCGGCGCAGTCCTCGTGAGTCTTCCGTCATCGCACGTGTCATGAACAGTTGACGAACCCCTTCCGGCACAGACGCTTCGTGGAGAATAAATACCATCAGCGATTACTTACGGCATGACCGGTATGAATCCCCGAATCGGCTCTCGAACAAAACCTTCCGCCGCCACCGTCGCGTCGGGGGTTATGCTCCGTAGCCAGGGGCGGAGGTCTTCCGCCCGAGGTTACGTGCGACACGTGTCGGCCGTAGTCCTCCTTCTGTTCTAGACGAGATTCAGCTCAGCGGCCCACCCTGGTCTTCTGCAGGCGTTTCATCGACCACGTTCGGCCTTGCTCCGCACGGGTCAGCCGTTTCATCCCGATCCCCACCGACCTCAGGGTCGCCCCATCACCGCACTTGGTGGGTCGGGTCTCGTTTCTGTTCTGGAGCCAGCCGTCTCCGGCTGCGCCTCTCGGCGCCGTGCGTCCTGCTGCGAGGGAGGAACTTCCCCAGGAGATCCCCGTGGCCCGTCCGCCAACTCGCGTCCCCCACGAGCCCGTGCAGGGGTGATTAATCCTTTCTCCAAACCGTTAAGTGCGTACCGGAGAGCTGCTCCTTCATGTTCACTGATATCGGCTCTGTTCCGGTCCTCGTCAACGACGCGAAGAAGGCGGCGAAGTGGTACGAGGAGAAGCTCGGTTTCGAGGTCAGCGTGCAGGGTCACTGGGTCACGGCCAAGCCCAAGGGTTCCAAGATTACGATCCATCTCTGCGAAAAGTGCGCTGATTGGGAGGACGACCGACCGGGCGGAAATACAGGCATCTACCTCGCATCAGACGACAAGAACAGGACCTACAAGGAGCTGAAGGCCAAGGGCGTCCAGTTCAAGGTGGAGCTGACGGACGCGCCGTGGGCCCCCGGGAAGTACGCGATACTGAAAGACCTAGACGGGAACGAGTTCTGGATGTAGGTTCAGCGCTCGAAGAGCTGCGGAAAGTACTCCCGCTCGCGCTGAAGGACCTTGCCCTCAGTCCTCGACTTCCTGTAGTCCTCGAGCGGCTCCTTGTTCAGTGTCTCGAAGGTCGGGCCCCACTTATAGATTGACAGGTAGCGCTCCGCCTCCTCCACCTCGCCTAGGATGTACAACGCCGCGGCCAACGCCTCGAGGGAGCTGAGCACTCCTGGCCTCGCGTAGTTTATCGGGTTTCCGGCCAGCAGGATGGGCAGCCTCCTGTGCTTACCGCCCAGCCTCTTGAAGAAGACCTCCTGTGCCAAGTTCCAGGAGCAGTCCACGACCAAGATTCCCTTTGCGCTGCTGTCGGGAGGCGAGAGGACCCTGTGCGCGTACGGGTTGAGCACTATTGTGCTGTCGGAGGCGTGGAACTTTCGACTGACGCCCTTGACCATCTCCATGTGAATCATCTTCCGCGCCGTGCACTTCGTTGGGTCGTCCTGGCCCATCTCGATTGCGAAGAGGTTCATCACTCTGCCCGGGCCAAATCGCCGAGTCCTTTCTGCCCCCTTTATCTGTTGTCGCTCGCGTTGACCCGCCCTCTTCCTTTGACCAGGACGTAGCCCCGACCTCCGCCGAGGACCCTGCGGATCGTCTCTCTCGCATACTGAGGGTACTCTTTCGTTAGGTCACACAGCCGTTTGCCTCTGTCAAAGTGTTCTCTTCTGATTTTCTCGTAATCTCTCGGCGTCACCTTGGCCCTGAATCTTCCGAATGCGTCTCTGAGCCTATCATTGCGAAGTTGCTTCATCAATCGGTCACCCTCGGGGCGCTTGTATGGTACGTCAATGGGGACTTTTCTGTTACGTCGTTCTCGCCTGCCAGCTTCGACTTCGTTTCGGAAGACCAGGGCCAGCTGGTTACCCGTAATCCTACCTTCGTAATAGTCCAAAGCGGCCCGCGCTTCGTTGGCCTTCTTGCACAGATAAGGCAGCATGTACCTCAAGGTCTGCTCGACCGAATCTAACTGGCTTACCGCCACCATGTACGCATTTCCCATTGACATCTTCAGCACGTTACCAGGCTTCACACCATTTCGAATCAGAAACTCCCTGACGTTCCTAATCTGGTCGACTGATTGGTCAACAAAGATGAGTGACAGACTCAGCTTGTATGGCTGGTTGGTCGTGTCTGAGAAACTAATTGTTCCATCACCATCGAAGTATCCACCAACCTGTCCCCACGAACGATACTTCGGCACATCAATGGAGTGCTTCGGAAGATAAAAGCAGCAACGGTTATTACTACACGCTACGATAGAAGCGCGAGAGGCAGCGAATTAGAGATGCCGATGGCCTTTGTTTTGATCAATGCTGACCTTGGCGCTGAGGAAGACCTGCTGAAGAAGCTAAAGGCGATTCAGAACGTCAAGGACGTCTATGTGGTCTATGGAGTCTACGACATCGTGGCCAGGGTCGAAGCAGACACGATGGACAAGGTCAAGGAGACCATCACTTGGAACATCCGACGCCTCGACAAGGTTCGAAGCACGCTCACTATGATCGTCGTGGAAGCCTAGCAGCATTAGGCCTCCCCAAACTAAAATAGCTCAACCCGTCTCCGATTCCCGTTGAAATGCTTCGTCGGCCTCGACGACACAGACTCTTCCGCTGGCTATTGCACCACCTACCTCGCGTACAGAATCGCCGCCGACCTCCGGGACGACCTCAGGGTCCTGCCGTACCCGAGACTCGTGCGGCTGAACCCCAACATCCCTTTCAAGACCAGGGGCAACGCGGCCGTCTGCCTGTCGATTGAGACAGCCGACTCCGAACGTGCATTTCGGCGCATCTGTTCCAAGGTTTCCGAACTCTCCGACGTGGACGGCGGGGCCAACTCTGGTGTCGTCTTCCTCGATGACCTAGGGTCCATCAAACCGTTCGAAGGGCTCTACCTCGACGCGCTCTGCGGCTTGGTGAACGTCCACAGAGTCGAGAAGCTCCTGCGCGAATTCGGCGTGCGAACGATGACGCTCGGGAACGGCATGGGTTTGGTAGGTGCGGCGTCATCGCTTGGCTTTGACGAGCGCTTCGACCACACCTACGAGCTGATTTCTTACAGGCTGAAGGAATTCTGGGGAAAGCCGAGGGCTGTCGACGCGCAGTCTGTGAAGGAGATGGACCGACTGACCTATCCGCGAACTTTCAACAACTATGACTATCAGAAGCGGAAGGTGCTGATTGCCCCGCACGGTCCTGACCCCGTCTTCGTAGGAATCCGCGGCGACTCGCCTGAGACTGTCGTGAGCGCCTTCGAGATGATTCGGAAAGGGGAGGAACTGGACGGCCACATGGTCTACCTGTCAAACCAGCACACCGAAGCCCACCTTGCGCGTGAGCTCGACTGGAAGGTCTTCTCATCCGGCTGGGTCGTCGGGAACGTCGAGGACCTCGAGGTGGGGCAAGGGGGGCACCTCTACTTCACCCTCCGCACTGGGGATAAGAGACGCCACTGCGCCGTTTACGAGCCGACTGGGGACCTGCGCAGAGCGGCGAAGCTTCTGCGCCAGGGGGACGAGGTCAAGGCCTACGGGGGCGTGAGGCGCGCCACCTCGCTCCACCCCAAGGTGCTCAACGTCGAGAGAATCGACGTGCTTTCACTGGCGTCCGACAGAGGGGAAAGGACACTCGTCACAGGTTCGTACGTCGCCTCTCCGAGGGCGAACAGGCACCTGTCGAAGCCGCTGATTCGCTACGGGAACGAGGTCGCGGGAAAGCCCTCGAAAGCGGTAGCCGACTGGCTTCGTTTCAACTCCGTCATACCGACGCCAGCGCTCGCTCGAAGTCCTTGATCAAGTCCTCCTTGTCCTCTATCCCGACCGAAAGGCGAATCAGAGTCGGCGGGATGCCCGTCTTGGCCCTCTGGGCGGGGGTCAGTTGGTGGTGGCTGAGCACAGCTGGCTGGGAGACGAGCGTCTCCACTCCACCCAGGCTCGCAGCGAGGTAGGGTATCCTCAGCCTCTCCGTGAATCTCATCGCGTCCCGGAGGTTGCCTTTCAGCTCGAAGCTCATCATCCCGCCGAAGCCGCGCATTTGCCTCTTCGCAAGTCCATACTGAGGGTGCGTCTTCAACCCAGGGTAGTGCACGGTCTTCACCTTCCTGTGCCTCGAGAGGAACTCGGCCAGCGCCTGGGCGTTCTCGTTCGAGGCCTTCACTCTCAGAGCCATCGTCTTCATTCCCCTCAGAATCAGCCACGCGGCATGGGGGTCGAGCGTCCCGCCGAGCGTCCTCCGCATCATCTTCACTGCCCCGATTTTCTCCTTGCCCCCGGCCGCAGCGCCTGCAACGACGTCTGCATGGCCGTTCAGGTACTTCGTCGCGCTGTGGAGGGAGATGTCGGCGCCGAGCTCCAGCGGCTTCTGGTTGATTGGCGACGCGAACGTGTTGTCGATCAGAAGCAGCGCGCCTGCGGCGTGGGCCAGCTTCGCCGCCCTCGAGATGTCGACGAGCTTCAGCGTCGGATTGGTTGGGCTCTCGATGTAGACGAGCTTCGTGTTCCTCTTCACCGCGCGTTCCATCTTCTGAAAGTCGGTCGTGTCTACGAGCGTTGTGTCGACCCCGTACCTGGGCAGTGTCCCGTTCATCAGCTTGAACGTCTCTCCGTAGAGGTCTCGGATTGCCACAACGTGGTCTCCCTTCTTGACGAACGCCAGAACCGAGGTCGAGATTGCAGCCATCCCCGAGGAGAAGAAAGCCGAGTCCTCGGCGTGCTCGAAGGATGCGAGCTTCCGCTCCAGCCTTGAGGTGGTCGGGTTGTCCCAGCGCGTATAGACGTACCTGCCGCTCTTACCGTGCACCGCTTTCGAGACGTCCTCTGCCTTGGAGAACCCGAACGTGGCCACTTGGTAGATGGGGGTGACAATTGACCCAGAAGCCTCGTCAATCGGCTCAGCTTCATGGACAGACTTGGTCGAGTCTCTGGTCAACTTGCCCGCAGTCGGCTGGAAGCCACGTAAATAGATAGCGAGGCAAAGCCTCCCACATGAGGGACGTCTCAATTGTCGGGCTGCCGCTCTACACCCTCGCGAGGTACGGCGGCATGGGGCGCTCCGCAACGGCTCTCAGACGGGCTGGGCTGTCGCCTGCGCTGGGTGGGGCTGTAAGGGACGAAGGGGACGCGGGAATCCCGAAGCTGGAAGGTGACTCGCTGGAAGGTGGGATGAAGAACTTCGGGCATTTCATGCGCGCATCAGAGACAATCACCGCCAAGGTTGGAGAGCTAGGAGAGCCGGACATGCTGGTCTGCTTGGGTGGCGAGTGCTCACTCACGGTCGGGGCCCTAGCTGGTCTGGCCGAGACTCACGCAGGGAAGCCTGGCATGCTCTGGATTGACACTCATGGCGACTTCAACACTCCGAAGACATCGCCTTCAGGATACATCGGCGGGATGTGCCTAGCCATCGCGTGCGGAAGGGGTCCCACCCTCGGTGAGAAGGTCGAGAGCCGAAGACCCTTGCTGCAGGAGGACCGACTGGTCCACCTTGGATCTAGGGCTCTTGACCCGCCCGAGCTGGAGATGATGAGGGCGTCGCCGATGGGACTGTACACAATGAAGAAGGTGAACCTGATGGGAGCGACAGAAGCCGCTAGGCAGGCGGCAAAACGTCTATCAGATGCTGCGGACTGGCTCGTCTGTCACCTCGACGTGGACGTTCTCGACCCTGCAGTCATGCCTGCTGTGAACTACCCGACCCCAGGGGGGATGACAGTCAATCAGGCGGTGGCCGTCGTCAAGGCCATGCGCAACACTGGAAAGTTGAAGGTCCTGGACATCGCAGCTTACAACGCAGACTTCGACCGCGACGGCTCGTCTGCGAAGACCATCGTCAAAATGCTGAAAGAAACATTCGCGTGACATCAGGAAGAGTAGCGAGGGGTGGTTAATTACAAATCAGCGACGATTCCATTGATTGGCGGAACAAGAGGCGTGGCTTGCGGGGCTGATTGACGGGGAAGGTTGCTTCACTCTCTCGATATACCGTCAACACGAACGCGCATTGAGGTTTGACCTTGTCTTTTCTATTTCGATGAAAGAAGGAGCTTGGTTCCCTTTTGTGACAGCCGTCTTGAGGAAACACAGGATACCCTTTAGCACAAGGCGACGGAAGAACCAAGTGGAGGTTCGCGTTCAAGGCCATTCGACAGTCAAGAGACTGATTGCAATTGTGTTGCCGTATCTTGTGGTCAAGCGCCCACTGGCAAGCAAGCTCCTCCATTTTCCCACGGCACCTGCGAGAAACAGGTTTGTGGCGATTGACGAATCATACGTAAGAAGAATCTGCGAGACTGTCGATTTTGTACGGGAATTCAATAGTGGGAAGAACCGGAAACACAAATGGAATAGCAAGACTATCGGCGACTTCTACGGCATTAGGTAGCGAGGGGTGGAGTTTCAGGGGATAATCCCCCTTTGAACCACCGTTCTGCGGGTTTCTCAGCGAGTCTTATGAGCCCGCCGGGATGTACCTGGCTTCCCCACCTCGCTGTCCAGAGTGGCTCCTATCATCTATCCTTAAGCTTACCTCTGGCCCGACCGTCCTTTGGACGCACTTACTCGGATTAGAGTTTCTCCATGCACGCCGCCCTCTGGTACGTGCAACACGTGCACTTGCTGCAGCTCTCGTACGCCTTATGCCTGCAGACCTTGCAGATGCACGCGGGCATAGGCCCGCCGCCCCTAATGAGATTCTTTAACCTTATCCAGAACGAGCTTGCCCGGATCCTGGCCCAGCTCGTCTCTCAATCCTTTCTCCAACGCGAGGAGCCTCCGCACGTCGTGCTTCTTGACAGTGAACCTCCGCACCTCTCCCTCGAACGGCCTGACAGTTTCGGAGTCGACCATCTTGTCGGCGAAGCACACTATCCGCTCCTCCAGCGTCCTGGGGATGTAGTCTAGGTCGGGCAGGCCCAGCGCCTTGGCCTCATCCGGGGAGAGGCCGGCACCCACGTGTTTCCTGACAATCTCCACTACCTTCCTGTCCACGCCTTCGCGCTCGATTATCCCGGCCCCCTCTACGCCATGCCTCACCGTCTGAATCCGTGACCGCCCCAAGTCGTGCAGGAGAGCAGCGACGACTACTGCCTTGGTGTCTACCCCGACGCCTTTTCTCTCGAACCCGTCAGCCAGCATCTTCGCGACCCTGGCTACTGCCTGGCAGTGCCTGACTACCCTCTCGCTGCTTCCGTGCTTCTTGTGTAGCGCCAGCGCATCCCCCTCGGAGGGAATCACTTGGCGAGCTCCTCTTCGAGCTGCCCTACCTTCCACTTCAGGGCCGACTTCAGCTCTGCGTTGTTCAGTCTGTTGAGCGGCTTCGAGCAGGTGGGGCACTTGAAGAAACTCTCCATCGCATCCTCGAAGGTCCTCGTCTGGCACGTGGGCGTTCCGCAGTGGTAGAACTCGTGCGTCTCCTCGTAGTCGAGCCTCTGCTTCAGCCTGTTCAGGACCTTCTTTCTCTGGGTCTGGATGAAGCCGTCGGTCTGGTCCCTCTGGGCCTTCCACCTGTAGACGAACCAGCCCCTCTTGGGGTCTCTCACCCTCACTCCGGTGATCAGGCTCCTCCCGAACAGGTAGTAGAGCGCCTTCCTGACTGTCTTGATCTTCAGCCCAGTCGCTGACGCTATCTCCTCGTCCGTAGCGTTCTCGTTGTTGAGGAGCGCCCTCGCCACCCTCACGTAATCCTGTCCCCCAATGAGGCCAGCGACCTTGACGAAAGTGTCCTCGTACTCTATCTTCAATTCTCGATAACTCTCTTGCCCCCAGCCGAGGGGACTATTCGTAGTTTGCTTTTGCCAAAGTTCCTCTTAAGCTCTTCTCCACTCTGAACCTCATGCAGAGTAATTGCGAGGGCAGCTATCTCCGAGTGGGGCTGCGACGTCACCGCGATGTTGTAGTCCGCCGAGTGGTAGACCTGACCTGGCACCTTCGGCCCTCCTACCACGATGAGCAACCTGTCGAGGCCCCTCAGCTCCGCAATCTTCTCCTGGAGCGGGAGCCCGTACATCGTAAGATGCACCACCTTTCTACCCTCTCGCTTGGCCTCCCCAAGCACACTCTTCCATGGCCTTCCGACGACCACCTCGAACTTGCCGCCCCACGTCTTGTTCACTTCTTCAACGGTGCCCAGGATGTCCTTCTCGACATCGTCGAGGAAGATGGCCTCAGCGCCGAGCGCCCTCGAGACAAGGCAGAGGTGAGTCAACGTCCTGTCGTCCCTCACATACCTCTGCCCCACCCTCAGGACCTTAATGCTTTTCTCAGCTCTGCTCAACTACGCCCCATACCTCCCCTTCCAGTCGGCTGTACAGCCTTGAGGCTATCCCGCCGAGAAGCTCTTGGAATCCCCTCCCAGTCGCTGCGGAGACGATGCACGCGTCCTTCACCCCTGTGCTCCACATCTTCTCCCCCAGTTCTTCGTCGCCCACCAGGTCGGCCTTGTTCATCGCCGTGAGGATCCTCGTCTCTGGAACGCCCAGCTCTGCCAGCGTCTCCACGCAACTGTTGTATGCAGTTGTCATCTTCTCAAGCGGCTGGCTGGCATCGACGAGGAGCAAGACTAGGGTCGCGTACGACACCTCCTCGAGTGTCGACTTGAAAGCCTCGATCAGAAATGTGGGCAGCCTATTGATGAAACCAACAGTGTCTGAGAAGAGAACCCTCTCCTTCCCAATGTAGATGCCCCTCGTCGTCGGGCTCAGGGTCGTGAAGACGCCCGCGTCCACTTGCTTGGCCTCGCCGGTGATCCTGTTGAACAGCGTTGTCTTGCCCGCACCGGTGTATCCTGCTATCGCCACGGTGCGGTAGCCAGTCCTCTCCCTGCGGTACTTCAGCAGGTCCCGTCGGCCGCTCACTTCGTCGACCTTCTTCTTGAGGGTCGCCATCCTCCTCTTCATCATCCTGACGTAGACGTCTACCTCGTACTTGCCGAGGCCGAAGAAGCCCGGCTGCTCCTCCGCTTTCGCCATGCGAACTTTGTCCCGCGCCCTGGGCAGCTCGTACTTCAACTCCGCCAGCTCCACCTGGAGTTTCGCCTCAGCGGTCGATGCCCTCTTTGCGAAGATCTCGAGTATCAACTTCTCCCTGTCCTTCACCTCGACCTTGCAGAGCTTGGCGAGGTTGTAGGTCTGCGATGCGTTGAGCCTGCCGTCGAACAGGACCATCTCGACACCCGATTCTCTGACAAGTCGGGCCGCCTCCTCCGCCTTTCCTTCCCCTACACCATACTTCGCGCGTTCCAGATACTTCTGGGTAAGCGCAGCCACCGGCTCGTATCCGGCCGCCTCGGCAAGCGCACGCGCCTCCTCTGCCACGTACTTGTCTGGGTAGTGAATCAGCAGCGCGCGGGTCATGAGTAGTTTCCCCCAGACGAGACCAATGTGCCTTTCCGACCGTCCTGAAGCTTCGGGATAAGCACTACTGCTTGGCTGGCCGACGGTCAGTAGAATCCTGCTGCGACCATGAGCCCCAAGGCAACCAGCAGGAGGAGGACGTTCACGGTTCCGAGAGCCCTCGACCTAGCGAGGTACTTTCCGAGCTCGGGGGGAGACTCCTGCGCTCCCTTCTCGCCCATCTCCTTTACGATGCGAATAATCTTCCTGAAGTTCGGGGTGGTCACCGCCAGCCCCAAGACGAAAGCTATCAGCGCGATGGTCATCCCAGCGCTGATGGACGCGCCGAAGGTGCTTGCAGGCGCAAGTTGTGAGAAATCGCCGTCCACCGTGACGTAGAGTAGGGCCAGCCCGAAGACAATCGTCGAGCCCCCTGTAATCATGATGAACCTGAGGATTCCCGGCATGACCTTCACCGTGAACTCGCCCTTGGCTGGCTGGGAGAGCGTCCCCAGTCCTGGGAGCAGCACGAACATGCTGAGCAAAGCACTGCCGAGCCAGCCCACCGCGGACAGGACGTGCGCGTAGGCCAAGACTGTGAGCACTATCGGGTCTGCCAAGCAGCGGCGCTCCTCCACTCTTGTTATTTAAGCGGTGCAACGTCGCGCGGCCCAGAGCTTAATACTCGCACTCGGGTCACGTCGGATGCTTGCAGCTCGTGGACGAAAAGCGGCGGCTCTCGATAATGGTGGACTACTTATTCGGTAGAGGCGTCAGCGGGGCGCTGCCGAAGGAAGACGTGAAGCTGGTCTACTCAAGAAGGTCCGGCAGGGTCAAGCTCGTCTTCCACGGGTCGAAGCTCTACGCCACCGTGAGGCCTAACGGTTCGATAGCACTCTCGATATACGGTGCTTCGACACTTGCCAGGAAGCGGTCCTTCTCGGAGAACTGCGTGACTGTGAACGAAGATGCCGTTCCGTTCGTGCAGGGCGGCAAGTCCGTCTTCTGCAAGTTCGTCACAAAGGCGGGCAAGAGGGTCGTCCCGAAGGGTGAGGTGGCAATCCTTGACAGGGCAGGCAAGGTCATCGGCGTGGGAAGGGCCACCATGAACGGGGCATACATACCACAGTTTAAGTCAGGGGTCGCGGTGAAGGTCAGAGAGGGTTTGACGCGATGAAGATGGACAACAGGCAGGCCCGAAGGATGATGGAGAAGATGGGCATCAACATGAAGGAGATACCAAACGTCGAGGAGGTAGTGATCCGCACGTCCGACAAAGAGATGCACATCAAGAACGCGTCAGTCTCCGAAGTGAACGCCCAGGGAAACAGGGTCTTCCAGGTGATGGGCGAGGTGGAGGAGGTAGAGGTGGAGAAGGAGTCCTTCAACGAGGAGGACATCCTTCTCGTCCAGCAGCAGGCAAACGTCCCGAGGGAGAAGGCTGTGGCCGCGCTCGAGGAGTCCGACGGAGAGGTCGCCAGGGCAATCCTGAAATTGACTTCATAGGCCGAGCGTTTAGTGGTCGTTCCACAATCTGGGTCAAAAAGGGGAAGAGAGCGGAGCGTCAAAGGCTGTGAGGGGGTGCCGGTCAACTCGATGACGCCCATACCCATGGGGTCAAATGAAATAGGTCTCCTCCGAGTCGCCCACCATCTCGTGATTCTCGAAGACGCAGACTACCTCAGGAAGGTAGCCCCACTTCCCGACCTAGTCATTGAAGGCCATCCAATCGCGTAGGACGATTACCAGGTTCACACTGAATTCGGGATTCCTCCCCAACAAGCGGCACGCCCTCCAAATCGATTCACGAATATGCTGGGGCTTCTGAAACCAACGTTACCAGAGGAAAAGTGAGCAGATCAGGCCTTGGCTCATGGAGGTCATGAGAAGGTCATCAAGCAAAGCAGCCAGGAGCATCAGAAGTAACCAAGTGAACCGAATAATCCTGACATCCAGGCGAGGGCCCCCCGCACGGTTCTACGCTCTGACTACGCATGGGGGTCGGGTTACTCATGAGATATTTTCTAATTAGACTCGTTTGTAGCAAATTTCCTGTGAATGGATGTGGGATTCACAATTTCTATTGGAAGACTCGAGTCTTAGGAATCAATAAATTCACCTTCACGAACGGCCAATGGTACTTGAGGGTGGACACTCAAAAAACCACCAAGTCAATCTTGGTTGCTGGCCTACTGCTCATCTCAAATTTCTCGTTCCTGACTTCGACTACGGCCGGCACAAACGCTCTTCCAATAAAGCACACAATCGTCATAATGGAGGAGAATCATTCGTTCGACAATTACTTCGGAACTTACCCAGGAGCGAACGGGCTCGGTGCCAACATCGCCCTGCCAGAGTCAAGCGGGTCAAGCAATCTCGTCAAGCCCTTCCACATCAATGGAACCACCGTTTCTCACGATCTCTGTCATGGGTGGGAGTGCGAACACGTAGCGTACCACGATGGAAAGATGGACGGTTTCGTCTACGCCTCTGGGTCAAACCTTACGATGGGATACTTTGACTACCACCAAATTCCATACTACTGGGATTACGCCACTCGATTCGTTCTCCTTGATAACTTCTACACATCAGTTATGGCCCCCAGCATGCCAAATCACCTGTACCTCATAGCTGGGCAATCCGGTGGTCTCGTTAGGCGGGTGCTTAATGCCAATTTCACTTTCAAGACAATAGTTGATGAGCTTGATCAGAATCACGTCTCTTGGAAGTATTACGCTGGAAGTCATTCTCAGCTCAACGGATGGAATCCTCTCCCGGGTTTTGACTCGTTCAAGAGGAACCCATCGATGATTAAGAATCTGGCCGAACCCAGTCAGTTCTATGCCGATCTGGCGAACAATGCGCTTGCTGATGTCACTTGGATAATGCCATCGTCGGATCAAGCGAGCGAGCACCCGCCTTACGATATCTCGTTGGGAGAGCGAAACGTCGTGTCGCTGATAAACGCGGTGATGAACAGCAGGTATTGGGACTCAACAGCCATCTTTCTGACATGGGATGAGTCTGGAGGCTGGTATGACCATGTGCCCCCGCCCCAGGTAGATCAGTATGGTTACGGTTTCAGAGTCCCCTGCCTCATAATATCTCCCTTCGCCAAACAGGGTTACGTAGACCACACCCAAAGCGACTTCACATCTATTCTCAAATTCATAGAAACTGTGTACTCTCTCCCAGCTCTGACAGATAGAGACGCATCGGCAAACAATCTGCTTGAAGCATTCGACTTCGCTGATGGGGCAAATACTCCGCTCGTACTCCCCGGGGTATACCTTCCTGATGTCTATCCCCTTACGTCCCGACCGAACAATACAAAGATGGTAGTGATAGGTCCGACTAATTTGACCAGCGGGTCAGCTACCAAGTTACCGGACTTGGCTATTATAGCCTTGTCCATAACTCCTCTAAACCCGGAGTCTGGTGACAACGTGAGCGTCACCTATACTATGAAGAATCTCGGCAGCGGTGACGCTGTAGGTTTCGCTGTAGCATTGTACCATAACTCTACGTCGAGTAACTATCGACGGGTTGACGCATCTGCGAACCTTTCGCTGAAGGCGGGCGAAACCATAACATCGTCTTTTTCACATCCATATAG
The DNA here is from genome assembly GCA_032906765.1 of Nitrososphaerales archaeon. Lineage (NCBI taxonomy): Archaea > Thermoproteati > Nitrososphaerota > Nitrososphaeria > Nitrososphaerales > Nitrososphaerales archaeon. The sequence goes on along the minus strand of JAJTZB010000004.1, from coordinate 35,742 downwards.
GGTAAGAGCTGGGCCGCACACATTGACTGTCGTAGCAGATGATCTTGCTAGTTTTTCCGAAAGTGATTCTCAAGACAACGCTATGCTGAAGACTCTCTTCGTTCCGTTTCCCCACGGGTCGGGAAATTCTACCACCGCATCGGCAGCCACAAGTTCGGACGCGACGACTACAGTTGTGTACAATATTCCTGCAGTAGTAACTATCTTCACCGTGCTGATTGTGGCTGGGGCCGGTCTACTATCCTTTCTCCTCGGGATGAAGGCTGGGAAACTCTCCAAAGCAACAAGAGGTTAGTTCTTGGAAGATTGGTTTGGCAGTCGAATCGAGCGCCATGATTTCCGCGGGGTTCAATCCTTCAGATCCCACATCATCGTGCAAATCAATGATCTGGAATCATTGAGTTTGAATCGAACGACGAGTGAAGAAGCTCAACTGCTTGAGGGGGGCTTTCAAATATCATCATGAGCTTTCAGCTCACACTGGAATCCACTTTTCGAACCTATTCAGGCGCGGACCCCACCGGGCCCGCTGGTATCCGTCGTTAGGTTCCGGGCCCAGAGCGTGGAAGTATCTGGAGGGCAAGGGACTGATGTCTGATGGGAAGGACTCGCGGGTAATGAGATGTGCAAGCAACTTCTCCTTGCCGCGGGCTTCACTGAGGAGGAGTGAGCAAAGACGGAGACAACATCTCCCCCGCCCAACCTTTAATTACGCAACGCAGTGCCAGACGCGACAATCCTGCTATGAGCCGGGTAGTTGAGGACACGGTGAAGGCGCTCACGGAATTCGAGGCTGCCCTCGACAGGGTCGAAGCCGAGTCCACCGACGCAAAGAGGAGCATGATCAAGGACGCGGTCGAGTGGGCCGCGGCAGCAAAGAGCGGCGCGGTCGCCGAGGCGCAGAGGATAGCAGCGCAAAGGCTCGCCACAGCTAGGAAGGAAGCGGAAGCCGAGGCAGCTTCGATAAGGAAGGCGGGAGAGACGGAGATGAGGAAGTTCGAGGAGTCGATAACCAAGCGCAAGAAGGAGGCGGGCGAGCTGGTCGTGCGGAGACTGCTGGGTGAGAAGTGATGAAAGTGGTCGCTGTCGGCGGCAAGGCGTTCGTAACCGGCTTCGTGCTCTCTGGGGTCAACGGCGAGTACGCCACGTCATCAAGCGAGGCGCTTCAGAAGATCGAGAGGCTCGTCAAAGACCCGGACGTTGGCCTGATCATGGTGAGTGACGACGTGGCGAAGCCAATCAGAGACCAGCTGACGACCGTGAGGACGAAAAAGGCGGTGCCGCTCATCTACGAGGTGCCGGGACCCGGCAGCAAGGCGGAGAAGGTCGAGTACAGGGCGATGCTGAGGTCGATTCTGGGAGTCTGATTGGACTGAGCAAAGCTTCAGGCGACACACTACAGAAGGTGTCAAACGAGTTCGAGGGGGAGGTTCTGGCAGACCTGCAGGAAGGAAGGGAACAGTCCCTCGCCCTGATTAGCGCAGCGAAGAGGGAGGCAAAGGAGGAGGTCTCCAAGATTCTCGAGACAAGCGTGAAGCAGGCGGAAGCGCTGAAGAGGCGGATCACGGGCGCTGCCGAGCTGGAGGCGAGGAACGCCAGGCTGAAAGTCCTCGAGAAGGCAGTCAACGAGGCAGTAGCTGACGCAGTCTCGAAGGTTTCCAGGCTCGACGAGAAGCGCTATGAGGACGCGTTGGCTAGGCTCATTGACGAAGGGGTGCAGGCCATCGGTCCCAACGCCGTTGTCTCATGCAGTTCTAAAGACAGGAATGCAGTGTCTGAGTTGCTCAGACAGCTGAGCCGAGAACACGTCAAGCTGACCGCTAGCGAGGAGGACTTGAAGACGGCCGGCGGCGTCGCACTCGCGACTTCAGATGGCTCGATTCGGTTCGACAACACATTCGAGGCAAGGCTCGAGCGGCTCAGACCGACCCTGAGGAAAGAAGTAGCAGGCCTGCTGAGCGGATAGAAAAAAGACCGGCCGACGCCCCGAACCGGGGGTTCAGCCGATTGAGTAGACAGCCTGAACCATTGCGGTGACTGTCAGTGACTGAGGCGAAACTATCGGTGTTGCCGCTGCCAGCGCCGATACCGCGGCGAAGTAGACCGGCGAGGTATATGTGGGGCTAGACGTCGCAGAGGCGACGCCGGTGATGCTGACGCCCATGGCTGACGCGAGTATGTGAGCCTGCTGCGACGCGTTCTGCCCAGCCTGCTTGAGTGCAGTCTGCTGGGCCTGCTGGAGTGCGCTCTCCGAGGCAGTAAACTGAATTCCGTAGATTTCGTTTGCTCCCTGAGAGGCAGCCGTGTCAATCACCTGTCCCGCTCTCGCCCCAAGCTGGCCCAGGCTCTGGCCAGAAGCCACCACGGTCACAGTCACCTCGTTAGTCACTTGGTATCCAGTGACCTTCTGAGTCCCGTTGCCATAGCTCGTCAGCGGATAGATGTTGTAGGACGTCGTCTGGACGCTGCTGTTGCTTATGCCCATGCCCTCGAGCGCAGATATCACGTTGCTCATCGTGTTCGCATTCTCTTGGACGGCTGTCTGCGCTGTGGTTGCTTGGGTCAGCACCCCTATCGTGAGGGTCGCCCTGTCTGGTTGAATCTCGACCTGGCCTGTTCCCGAGACGGATACTGTCCTGCTGCTCGTGCTACCGCCTGTCCATGGCCCAGCTACGACTAGTGCATAGGTCTGGGTGGCCAGGAGCGCAATTAAGACGATTACGCCCACAGCTATCAGCGTCTGTGTTCCCTTGCCTGTTGCGTTGGACATCTTCTTCGGGCATACTATGAGATCAACATGGGATAATCCTTGGGTTCAGAACGAGGTGTTCTGGTCTCTGAACAACCCGACTTGAATCGAGGTGTGCGAGTTACAGGGCCGATTCGACTCCCAACAGGGGAACCGAAGGGAGGCCGACGCTAAAATTAACGCCACGACGGACAATTCGCACAGACTACGAAAAAAGTGCTCTAAAGCTTATATCTGAACTTCCGCTCAATTAGGTGCGGGTTCTCATCCAAGCCAGCGACAAGCCAACTGAAACCCAGGCCCGGAACGAGGCGTCTCCGGACCAGCTGACGAAAACTTTTGACCGTTTCAAGGTCTTTGAAGACCCGCGTCTTCAGGCCATCGCAAGAATTGAGGCGGCTCTTCTCTCGGGCGGCAGGAAGTATTTCGAGAGCAAAGGCTTCACCGAAGTCGTCGTCCCTCACATAACCAAGGCCACGGGTGCCTGCGAGAACATCAACACGATGTTCGAGGTAGACTTCTTCGGCGAGAGAAGGTACCTCGCCCAGACTGGCCAGCTCTATCTTGAGGTGCTTACTCCATATCTGGACAAAGTGTGGGCTGCGGGCCCGAGCTTCCGGGCAGAGTCCGACGTGGACGACAGGCACCTCGTCGAGTTCACCCTTGTCGAGATCGAGTTCATGGGGGGTTTCAACGAGCTCCTCAGGCACGTGGAAGGCACGATCACCTCGATGGTGGCGGAAGCGCTCCGGGCAAGGGAGGAGGACCTTAAGCTACTCGGGGCAGACATCGAGAGGCTTCGCGAAATCAGGCCGCCCTTCAAGAAGATCACCTACACTGACGCCGTCGAACTGCTGGCGGAGACAGGCGTCAAGTGGGGGGATGACCTGAAGAGCGCGCACGAGAAGCTGCTCGCCAAGTACTTCGGGAACACACCCCTGTTCGTGACGCACTACCCAAAGAGCATCAAGTTCTTCAACATGAAGGAGAACTCGGGAAACCCCGACTTGGTGGACAGCGCGGACCTCATCCTGCCGTTCAGCGGGGAGGCCGTGGGCGCTGCGGAGAGGGAGTACGACTACGAGAAGCTCACCAGCAGACTATCTGAGTCGTCGATGTTCCGGCTTCTGCGGGAGAAGGGAGGGACGCTTGCCGACTTCGGCTGGTACCTCGACTTCTACAAGGAGAAGGGAGGCGTCAGGCATTCGGGCTGCGGAATCGGCATGAACCGCGTGACGCAGTTCGTGCTCGGGGCTGCGGACATAAGGGGAACGACGACCTGGCCGATGAACAGGGAGTCGAATGCATAGGAGCATGGACAAGAGGTCTCTTGCCGCTGCCCTGTTCAGAATAGGGGCGCTGCGCTTCGGGAGGTTCACACTCACCAGCGGGAAGAGCAGTTCCTACTATCTGGACCTGCGCATCGTCCCCAGCTACCCCGAGGTCTACGCCTCGGTGATTGACTCCTATCGCGCCCTGGCCGACACGTTGGGACCGGGAGGATTCGATGCCGTCGCCGGGGTGGCCACTGCAGGGCTGGCCTTCGCTTCTCCGCTGGCCATGCAGCTGGGCAAGCCGATGGTGTACGTCAGGAGCGATGAAAAGAGCCATGGTCTCGGGAGGAGGGTCGAGGGTGCGCTCAGGCCGTCCTGGAGGGCGCTCGTGGTGGACGACCTGGCCACCACCGGCGGGAGCATCCTGTCCGCTGTTCGGGCGCTGAGGAGCCAAGGATGCGAGGTGGGTGACGCGGCGGTCCTTGTCGACAGGCTGGAAGGGGGAGCCGCGAAACTCGAGGCTGCCGGCGTCAAACTGTGGGCATGTGTCACGGTCGAGGAGATGCTCGAATCACTACTGGAAGAAGGCGAAGTCACAAAGAAGGACTACGAAGCTGCGCTGCGCCAGATGCGCAGCGGGGAGCTGACTGCGGATTGAGCATAACCGCCCTCGAGGCTACCGTGGGAAATCTGAAGCTCGAGAACCCCACTGTGCTTGCGTCCGGGGTCCAGGGCCCCTCTCTCCTCCGGACGTTAGAAGCGCTGAGGCTGGGCGCGGGAGCGGCGGTGACCAAATCTGTCGGGCCTAGGCGGAGGGAGGGATACGCCGACCCTGTCACAGCGACGACAGATTCTGGGCTCGTGAACGCAGTTGGCCTGCCCAACCCTGGGGCGGAGGCATTCGCGCGGGAGCTCGCAAGCGTCAAGGCAAGGTCGCCCCCGCTGATCGTCTCTGTCTTCGGCGCGTCCGGCGGAGAGTTCGGAGGCGTCGTCTCGGCTCTGGACGGGAACAACTTCTTGGCGTACGAGCTGAACCTCAGCTGCCCGCACGTCGAGGGCGTCGGCACGGAGGTGGGCCACGACCCGGAGCTTGTGGCGGATGTCGTCAAATTGGTGAAGAGAAGGACTTCGAAGAATGTCTTCGTGAAACTATCTCCGAACACGGAGAAGCTGCTCGAAGTAGCAAGGGCAGCGGTGGACGCAGGGGCGGATGGCCTCACGGCGACAAACACCGTAAGGGCGATGACCATCGACATCGAGTCTGAAAGGCCCGGCCTCTCGAACGTGTTCGGAGGGCTGTCTGGAGGCGCGATCAGGCCCATCGCCCTCCGCTGCGTGTACGAGTTACACAGAAGTTTGGACGTCCCGATAATGGGCTGCGGTGGGGTCTCGACCTGGGAGCATGCGGTGCAGTTCATCCTGGCGGGAGCGAGCGCGGTGCAGATAGGAACTGCGACGCTGCAGAGGTACGACATATTCAACGAGGTCAATTTGGGCATAACATCATACATGGAAAGGAAGGGCGTTTCGGGCTTGGACGAGCTGGTGGGCCGAGCCCACGAGAGGTCCTGAAATCTGTCCTTCAGGGAGAGGATACTGGCGTCCTCGAGGAAGAATGGGAGCAGGGTGGTCTTAGCCCTCGATTTCACGGACCCGTTCTCGACGCGCCTGGCGAGGGCACGCTCAGTGCTGGACGAGGTGAAGGGATCGGTCGCCGCCGTCAAGGTGAACCATCACCTGCTCCTCCCGTTCGGGCTGGAGGGTCTGAGGGACGTAATCGCCGCCTGCAAGCAAGAGGAGCTTCCTTTGATTGCAGACCTGAAGATGAACGACGTCGAGTCGACCAACCTCAGCATCGTGAACGCGCTCTTCTCATATGGATTCGACGCGGTCATAGCGAATCCATTCGTGGGATACAGGGAAGGGCTCGGTAGGGCAATCGCCGAAGTTCATTCTTTGAGGGGAGGGGTGCTCCTCCTCGTGTACATGAGCCACGCCGGCGCAAGAGAAGGATATTCATTGCGTCTTTCGGATGGGACGCCAATCTACAGGGTGTTCGCAAAGAGGGCCAGAGACTGGGGCGCGGACGGGGTAATCGTCTCAGCCAAATCACCGCGCAAAGTCATGGAGGTCAGGAATCTGGTCGGGGCTGCTTGCCTCATCTTCTCGCCCGGGGTCGGTGCCCAGGGTGGGAGCGCGAAGGGACCTATTCCCGCAGGGGCCGACTTCCTCATAGTGGGGCGGTCGATAACAGGGGCGACCAACCCTCGCAATATCGTGAGAAAGCTTAACGGGGGATAGTGTGGAGACGGTGGCCCACTTGCTGCGATGCGCCTGTGCGATTCGCCGCCGGCGTGTGCTTCCCCCTCAGCGTGCATAACGAACCGAGCCTCCTCGTGTAGACGTTCGCCGTGACCTTCAGGCCCCCGCAGAGGTTGTCTCACCGCTGCCTGACTGGCTCGTCTTCGAGCAGACGCCCATGCTTGCCACATGCGAGCTGTTCCATGCCGCCCTAGCGCCTCCTCTTAGCAGAGGAGGACTTGACACCTGTTGGTGCCTGAACCCACTTGGCCCTCGCCAGCGACGTCGCCACGCGGTCGACCCTGAGATTTCTGCTGCTGGCATCACAAGGCTTACGACTTCGGCAGAGAGATTCTCAAGACCTCGAGAGGAAGGCAGAGACGCCAAGACTACGGAATTCTCATAAATCTGAGACGTTTTCCTCATGCTTATATAACCACACGACGATTTCATCTTGTTTGAGTGGGGGTCTCCCTCTCATGATTATCGGGGCAGCACTCCTAGCTCTGGCCCTCGGTCTTTGGATGCTCAAGGGTAAGCTTGCTGGCATCAAGAACGCAATCGATATTGGATTCAAGACAATAGAGGATGGCATCACCACGAACCTCCTGAATCCCAACACCGGGCTCGACAGAGCTACCAACTTCCTGAACCAGACCGGCGGCACGCTAGATCAGATTCGAAACGACATAACGACAGCAAAGGGCGTCGTCGTGAACGACGTGGTCCCGATAATGCAGGATTCCGCCCAGGTCATCGGGAACGACGTCGGGCAGCCGGTGAAGAGCGTGGGCGGCTTCCTGCTTAACGTCGGCAACAAGATCGACATCGATATCCTCGGCGCTCACCCTCTCAGTGCCGTGGCTCAGCCCTTCAAGGACGCTGGTAACGACCTCACAAACATCGGGGACGAGTGCATCGACATAGGAAGCAAGATAGATGACGCGGCCACCAAAGCCACGAGCATCGCCAACTCCATGGACACCGTCTCGAGCGAAGTCAAGACCATCTCCGACGACGTCAAGGCGATAGTTCCACTGGTGAATGTCGGCCTGAGGAACGGCCTCCAGCAGGTGGTGAACCAGCTGGCCCAGACGAGGAACAACCTCGGACAGATCCTCCAGGTGGTGAACAACCAACTGCTCATTGGACTCGTCGTCGCCGGAATCCTGTTCATCGCGGCAGGTGTCGCTCTCGGCCCCTAACCAAACAAAGGTTCACCACTCGTTCAATTTCTGTCCTACTCGGCGGGTGAGCATTCGCGCAAGCTGACGTTGCGCCTTTCCCTGTCCCAAACAATCAAGAGCGGTCTCAGAGAAGGAAGAAGAGAAACGTCTCTGACTTCGCCAAGCTGAAGCTGGGCGTAATCGAGCGGTCTCGAGAATCAACTCTCGCGACGATGCCTGCAGGGAGCCCGCTGGGTGAGGACGCCGAAGTCTATGACGACGAGCTTCTCCATGAAATATCTGGGGGTTTCTCCGATCGAATCTCGGTCTTCCCGCTGGTAGGCGACATAATCAGGGCACTGGGCGGACTGCTCAGGAGGCGGAAGGAGCTAGACGCCGAGACACTCGTGAACCTGACCGTCGAAACGGTCACCACGAACAAACTCATCGCGAGGGAGGATGTAGCCAGGCTGACGAGAATCTCCGCAGTGACGAACAACAACCTTGTCCCCTTCATGAACGGTGGGCCGGCAGGCGAGTACTGGGATACCGCCCGTAATGGTTTCTACGAATGGATTGACAGGAGCAATGAGAGCATCATAGGGATTGAACTCGGCTTCAAGGCAGACGACTACGGTCTGGAGGTGAGCACCCGGCTCATCAACAAGAAGAAGGCAGACCCGGACGTGAGCATCACCCTGTTGATTGACGGTTTCGTTTCAATCATCATGCAGAAGCCGTCGACTGACTTCGAAAAGAACACCGTGGACATGATTCTGGATATGAGGAAGGTGGGGATTGACGTGAGGATAAACGACAGCCCCAATCCTCTGTCCAGCGACTTCTTCGCTGCTAACCACATAAAGCTCTGGATCTTCGACGGGGAAGCTGCGTTCTTCGGAGGCGTGGGGATAGAGACCCAGTTCCGCAAGATTCTCTACGACGAAATGGACCTCGTCCAGGGACCATTCGTCAGGACGCTGAACATGATCGCGCTCCTATTGCTCGCGAACCAGAAGAGTGCGTTGATCGACCCTACAAGGACGCAGGAGATCAACGAGCTTCCGAAGGAGAAGATACTCTCGCTTTTTGCCAAGGATCTGCCCATCGCGGGAAGTGTCACGCTGAAGCTCTCCATCAACGTTCCTGGTTACGTGCAGGACGCCCGGAAGGAGTACGCAGACCTCCTCTCACGGGACGACCTCGAAGAAGTCTACATCATCGCGCCCTACTTCTCGGACGAAAAGATAGCTAGGGCTCTGATGCGCGCCGCAAAACGGCTCTCGAAAAAGCCCCGATCGGGCACGGAACTCCAGGGTGACAAGAGAATCCACATAGTCTTCCCGACGAAGCAGGAGAACCGCATGATTGCGGACATCTCGAAGTACTACGCCTACAGGCTGAGGAACAACCCGGTGGTCGACACACGGCAGCTCTTCGTGCAGACCGACTCAGGGACCTTCAACATGTTGCATGCAAAGCAGATGGTGGTGGTCCTGATGGACCGGAGCCGCAACTGGACCAAGTACGTCAAGTTCGGCGGCAGCTACAACCCGGCCGGAAAGGGCCAGCACATGTGGGAGCTGAACGCTACTGCCTACAACGGCTCTTGGGAAATGAGCGACGAGGGTCCGGCCGCTCCAGCAAGCAACCAGATAAGGGACTACCTCGATGAAGTGATGAAGGTAGTCGTAGACAGGTATTCGGTCCCCTTTCCCTGGGGGGAGGCCGGCGTGAAGCTCTCCCTCTGGGAGCGTTTCGTGATGAACTTGGCTGAGACTTTCTGGTTCCTCACCTGATGGTAAACAGACCAGACGGGCAGTTGCTCCCCCCAGTAGACGAAAGCGACTAAGAAATATAAGGCTCGTTCGGAGCGGGCAACGAAATAGGGAATCGTCGTGGCAGTCAAAGGCAAAATCGAGTGGATCTCCGGTCCTGCGGTCAAGGCTTCAGGGATGTCCACCGCGAAGATGTACGAGGTCGTGGCGGTGGGCGAGGAGAAGCTCATAGGCGAAATAATCAAGCTGACAGGAGACATCGCCTTCGTGCAGGTTTACGAATCGACCTCCGGCCTCAGACCCGGGGAACCAGTAGAGGGAACCGGCCAACCACTGTCGACGACTCTCGGGCCTGGCATGATGGGCACCATCTACGACGGTTTGCAGAGGCCCCTCGACGTCATCGCAAAGAAGGCAGGCGCGTTCATCACGAGGGGCGTAACAGCGAACTCGATTCCGTTTGACAAGCTGTGGGAGTTCGTGCCCATCGTGAAGACAGGCGACGAGATAGGGGGAGGGAGCGTGATCGGGAAGGTCCAGGAGACGCCGCTCATTGAGCACAGAATACTCGTTCCGCCGACAGCGTCCAAGGCCAAGGTCAAGGACGTGGTGAAGGTTGGAAAGTTCAAAATCGACGAGACCGTCGTTACAACAGAAGACAAGAATGGTAAGAAGCTCGAACTGACGCTCTACCACAGGTGGCCTGTGAGGACCCCTCGACCGGTTCGCGAAAGACTCGACCCAGAGATTCCTCTGCTGACAGGCCAGAGGGTGCTTGACTGTTTCTTCCCGATGTCGAAAGGAGGGACGGGCGCGATTCCCGGCGCGTTCGGGACCGGAAAAACCGTGACCCTACACAGTGTGGCAAAATATGCAGACGCGAAAGTAGTCTTCCATATTGGCTGCGGTGAGCGCGGGAACGAAATGACCGAGGTGCTCGTCGAGTTCCCCGAGCTGATCGACCCGCAGAGCGGCAGGCCGCTGATGGAGAGGACGATACTCATCGCAAACGTCAGCAACATGCCCGTTGCCGCGAGAGAGGCGAGCATCTACACGGGCGTGACGATGGCAGAGTACTACAGGGACATGGGCTACGACACAGTACTCGTCGCAGACTCCACGAGCAGATGGGCAGAGGCTCTCCGCGAGATAAGCGGAAGGCTGGAGGAGATGCCCGCGGAGGAGGGATACCCGTCGTACCTCGCTTCCAGGCTGGCAGAGTTCTACGAGAGGGCCGGGAGGGTCAACGTACTCGGGACGCCAGAAAGGACTGGATCGATCACCCTGATTGGCGCGGTCTCCCCAGCAGGTGGAGACTTCACAGAGCCGGTCACGTCGCAGACGATCAGGTTTGTCAGGACGTTCTGGTCGCTCGACGCGAGGCTCGCCTATTCCAGGCACTACCCCTCTATCAACTGGATGACCTCATACTCCGGCTACATCGAGTCGGTCAGCAAGTGGTGGAACGAGAGGATTGACAAGGAGTGGCTTTCTATCAGGTCCGACGCCTACGGCATCCTGCAGAGGGAGGACGCACTGAAGGAGATCGTAAGGCTGCTCGGCCCCGAGGCCCTGCCTGACGAGGAGAAGCTCATCCTCGACGTGGCAAGGATGATCCAGATAGGCTTCTTGCAGCAGAACGCCTACGACAACACCGACGCCTACTGCAGTCCGCAGAAGCAGCTCAAGATGATGAAGATGTACGTCCAGTTCTACCAGGAGGCCCTGAAGGCTCTCAGGAACGGTGTCCCGCTGGCGAAGATCAGGGCGATGCAGGTTACGGCCCCGATGCTCAGGTCCAAGTTCGCGCTCACAAACGACGAGCTGGACAAGCTCGACGCACTGGTCAAACAGATGTACGACGAGTTTGCCTCGCTCTCCGGCGTCCAGGAGGTCAAGGTCAAGTGAGCAGGTCTTCGTCCGGGCTCGAATACAACAAGGTCGCGGAGATCAGGGGCCCGCTGCTCGTCGTCGATGGCGTCGAGAAGGCCGCATTCGACGAGCTAGTCGAGATCGAGGACAGCGAGGGAAGGAGGAGGCTCGCAAGGGTCCTGGAGACTGGGTTCGGCAAGGCTGTGGTGCAGGTGTTCGAGGGAACGTCAGGACTTTCGATAAGCGGAACGAAGGCCAGGTTCCTGGGCAGGACGATGGAGCTTCCTGTGTCTGACCAACTGCTCGGCAGGGTCTTCGACGGGCTGGGCAAGCCGCTGGACGGCCTCCCAGAACCAGTCGCAAAGAGCTTCCGCGACGTCAACGGTGCTCCGATCAATCCCGAGAGGAGGGAGTATCCTACCGACCTGATTCAGACCGGCGTCTCTGTCATCGACGGGATGCTGACTCTCGTGAGAGGACAGAAGCTCCCAATCTTCTCCGGCGCTGGAATGCCGCACAACAACCTTGCAGCGCAAATCGCAAGGCAGGCGACTGTGGTGGGCGAAGGCGAGGAGTTCGCCGTGGTCTTCGCCGCAGTCGGTGTGTCAAGCAGCGATGCGATATTCTTCCAGCGGACCCTCGCAGAGTCTGGCGCGATCAGGAGGAGCGTCCTGTACCTGAACCTCGCCGACGACCCGGCGATCGAGCGAGTCATCACCCCGCGCGTCGCCCTGACTGCCGCTGAGTACCTCGCCTACGAGCTGGGCATGCACGTGCTAGTCATAATCACCGACATCACCAACTACGCAGAGGCGCTCAGGGAGATCTCCGCTGCAAGGGAGGAGGTCCCGGGAAGGAAGGGCTTCCCAGGCTATCTCTACACGGACCTCGCGACTCTCTACGAGCGAGCAGGCAGAATCAAGGAAAGGAAGGGAAGCATAACTCAGATGCCGATTCTCTCCATGCCGAGCGACGACGTGACCCACCCGATCCCTGACCTGACGGGTTACATCACGGAGGGCCAGATCTTCCTCGGGAGGGAGCTGTTCAGGAAGGGCATCTACCCTCCGGTCTATGTCCTCTCCAGCCTGAGCAGGCTGATGGGCCCGGCGCTCGGCCACGTAATCAAGGAAGGCAGGGCGAGGGCTGACCACCACCAGGTGGGCAACCAGCTCTACAACGCGTACGCGAGGGCGGTCGAGCTGAGGGCGCTGGCAGAGATAGTCGGCAAGTCCGGCCTGACAGGTTCGGACCTGCAGTATCTGAAGTTCGGAGACTACTTCGAGCAGAGGTACCTGAACCAGGGCTACGACGAGAACAGGACGTTCGAGGACACACTGCGCATCGCGTGGGAGGCGCTCTCTATCCTCCCTCAGAGCGAGCTGACGAACATCAAGGAAGAGTTCATCAAGAAGTACTACGTCGCGGAAAAGTCGGCCGAGTAGGAATGTCAGTCGCCTCAGGCTCCAACGTACTCCCGACAAAGATAGAACTCATCGGCACGAGGAGGCGGCTCCAGACTGCGAGGAGGGTGAAGAAGGTCCTCGACGACAAGAGGGACGTGCTCCTCAAGAGGCTCGACGAGATGATCCAGCAGGCGAGCAAGGCGCGCGACGAGATATCGGAGCCTCTCTCCGACGCATACCTCGCACTCTACGACGCCTACCTCAAGCTCGGCCCGCTTAGGCTGGAGGGGATAGCAGCAAACACACCGCCGATGGTCGAGGCGGAGGTGAGCGTCAGGAGGGTCGTTGACGTGGACGTGCCGTCCCTCAAGCTCTCGGAGAAGGAGACGGGGATGACATACGGATTCGCAGATACGAACGTGGCCGTCGACAGGGCTTCTAGACAGATGAGGAAGGTCCTGCCTTCCATCTTCAGGGCCGCCGAGTTCGAGAACGCAATCTTCAGACTGGCAAAGGAGCTGGAGAAGACCCAGAGGCTGCTGAACGCCCTGGAGTACATGATCATACCCCGCTATGAGACATCGATCAGGTTCATCCAAGCCACCCTTGAAGAAAGGGAGAGAGAGGAGTTCGTCAGGCTAAAACATGTAAAGAAGATACTCGAGAGGAAGGCGGCAGCATGAGCGAGGAAATCGTGGAAGAGCAGTTCAAGTCCGCTGTCGAGAAGGTCGAAGCGGCCAATCACGAGGCTGTCGCCGAGGTCAGGGCGAAGGTCGAAAAGGCGAAGTCAGAGGCCCTGAGCAAACTCAAGCCTTAGGCGCGCTGGTCCTCGCCACAATCTTCACTATCGCTTTCGTGACTATGGCCATAGCCACCAGGAAACCGATCGTCGAGAAGATTATCGCCAGAATCGGCTTGGAATAGCCGACCGCGTCACCCACGTAGTAGCCGAGGTAGACTCCGAAGAGGACCAGTGGCGTGACAACCAGTGCTGTGACCACCATCGCCATGACCACAGGACTGCCTCCCTTCCGGCTCAAGAGAGCTTCCAGCGGCTAGTGGTGCTGTTAAATCATTTGCGAGGGCGCGGTGTCACTCACATTTTGAATATCCACAGTTACTGCAGCGATAGCATCCGTTCTCGAAGATCAGGGTGTTCTCGTGGCAGTCGGGGCAACTCGCTCCGCGGGCGGTCGCTTGCTGCTCCCCCTCCATTAGTCGGATGCTCGAGTCACTCGCTACCCGGTTAGTGACGAGCAGCTCCAGCGCCTTCGCGACTGCGTCTGGTATCGACTGCAGCTGCACCCCGTCGTCCCACGACACGTACTTGCCCTTGATCCCCTTGAGGGTGGATATGACGTTCCTGACGTCGCCCCCGTGCTGCAGGTAGAGGCTGATCAGCCGGCCGAGCGCCTCAGCGTCCGCCTTCTCATCGCCCCCCGACTTGCCTAGGGTCACGAAGACCTCCTTCGGCTCTCCATTGACGAGGTTAGCCGTCAGGTAGATTCCTCCCTGCGGCAGCTTCAGTTTGAGGGTCCTGCCCTCCATCAACCTCGGTCTGTCGAACGATGCCGCCGGCTCAGCGTGCTCGTCCTTCTTGGTTACCTTCTCTGTCTCCAGAATCCCCTCTCTGCTGCCCTCCCTGTAGATGGTCATTCCCTTGCAGCCCATCCTCCACGCGAGCATGTAGATCTTCTCCACTTCTTCGGGAGTAATCTCCTGCGCGAGGTTCACTGTGCTCGAGATCGCTGTGTCGATGTGCTTCTGGATGGTTGCCTGCATCTTCACCCTCATCTCCGGCCTGATCTGGTGGGCAGTCACGAAGTAGCTGGGAAGCTGCTGCTCGTCCGACACGTGCGTCGCGTCCATGAATTGTCTGACGAGCGGGTGGAAGACCTTGAACTCGCCCTCGCTGAGCGACTTGCTCCTCCTGGTGTATGCCAAGGCGAAGACAGGTTCGACTCCGCTCGAACTTCCGGCAAGTATTGAACCTGAACCGACCGGCGGGATCGTCGTGATGGCTGCGTTCCTTATGCCCTGCGACCTGATCTTCTCCTTGACCTTCCCGTCAAGCCTCTGGATGAACGGCTGCGAGAGGTGCTTGTCGGCGTCGAAGGCAGGGAAGCTCCCCTTCTCCTTCGCAAGCTCGGTCGAGTATTCGTAGATGACGTTCTTGATTCTCTCGAAGAGATGGTCGACGAACCCTATCGTCGAGTCATCGTCGTACTTGAGTCCGAGCTTGATCAGCATGTCCCCGAGGCCAGTTATTCCGACGCCTATCCTCCTGCTCCAGAGGGAAGCCTTCCTCTGCTGGGGCAGCGGATGCCTGTCCGCGTTGTAGTCCAGCACGTCGTCAAGGAACCGGACGCCGAACTGGACTGCCCTCGTCAGCGCGTCCCAGTCGATGCTCGCCTTGTCGGTGAACGGCTCCTTCACGAATGCGCTCAGGTTCACCGAACCGAGACAGCAGCAGCCGTAGCTCTCGAGAGTCTGCTCGCTGCACGGGTTGACTCCCTGCACCTCCATTCCGTTGTACTCCGTCGTCGACTCCCGCTTGATTGTGTCCCAGAAGAGAACTCCAGGCTCGTCCGACTGCCAGGCGCCCCTGACCAGTTGCTTCCAGACCTCCTTGGCCCTGACCTTCGTGTTCGTGTCCACTTTCTCGTTCTTGAAGTGGAGCATGAACTCGCCGTCGCTCTCCACCGCCTTCATGAAATCATCAGTGATTTTCACAGAGATATTTGCATAATTTACTTTCTTCAGGTCGCTTTTCACCTTGATGAAATCGATTACGTCTGGGTGGTCTACGCCGATTGTTATCATGAGTGCGCCTCTCCTTCCAGCTTGGCCAATCGTGCCGGTGGTTGTGGAGAGCAGCTCCATGAAAGAGACAGAACCGGAGCTGTAAATCGCGGCGTTGTTGACGGGGGCCCCCTTCGGCCTCAGCACCGAGATGTCAGTCCCGACCCCCCCTCCGTAGCTGTAGGTCCTGGCGGCCTCCTTGCACCACTCGAATATCGCCTCTATCGAGTCCTCCTTGATGCCGAAGAAGTAGCAGTTGAGAAGGGTCGACTTCCTCGGCTGCCCTGCGCCGAAGAGAATCCTGCCACCCGGCACGAAGCGCCAGTCTTGTAGGAGCCAGTAGAACTTGGTCGTCCACTCCTTCCTCTTCTCCTCGTCCTTCTCCACAGAGGCGAGCTCCGCTGCCACCCTGCGCCACATCTCGTCCGGCGCCTTCTCGGTCGGGAGACCTTTCGAGTCCCTGAGCGCATATTTTTCGTAGAACACCCTCGCCCGCAGCTCATCTCCTCCGAACGCTGCGAGGGTTTCAGAAGGAAGCTTTACTTCCCTGCTTACTGCAACATTCGCAGAGTCTCGTGGTTCTTCAACGATAGACGTCATAATCCTGCCGTTCACCTATTTCATCCTGTATATATTTCAGTCTTGGCTAACCAACCGTTCACAAAAACCACCTCGATTAGGCAGTAATGCATCGCATGAGACGCTTTGCAGTTAACTCTTTTTGACACGCTGAGAACGATTGCGGCCTCATGTCGAACATCCTAGACGGCTGTCGAGTACTGCACAGTGGCCACGGATTTGCAACGCTTGCACCTCGTAGCATTCTGCGGCAGCTTCGCACCGCAATTCCTGCAGACGGATATCGTCCTGTCTACCTTGAAGTAAGGTATCTTGGGCGTCGCGTTCAGGATTGTGTTGTAGATCCCCCTGACATCCTCGGCCGAACCGTCCAGCGTCACGGACAGCCCTCCCTGCAACCCAACCGAGAGCCTCGAGAGGTACTGCATCTTCTCCTGGTTCTCCAAGTCGGCTAGGGCCAACTTGGGAGACTGCGTGTAAGCGTTCTTCTGAAGGGGCTGAAGGTTCGCCTTGCCGTACTTCTCAGCGTCAAGGCTGGCCATCCTTACACCGCCGTCCAGGTCGAGCATCGCGGCCCCCAGCTTCTCGTTCTTGCTGGACTTCTCAGTGGCCACCTGGGTGGCTGTCTCTACTATCTTCTCAGCTAAAGCGAACCTGGACGCCGAGGTGGGGTCGCGTATCAGGCTCGCAAGCGTCTCGTCGAGCCCCACCAGGTTCATCACCAGGGGCATTGTCCCGGTCGTGACTGCGTCCGACCCTGACCCCAGGGCCGGGAGCAGCCCCCTCTTCAGCGTCCTCTCTATGAGCCTCCGCCTGGTTGTGAGCGCGTCTGCAGCCACCCCGATCAGCAGGGCGAGCTTGGCCCTGAAGTAGGTCTCGTCCTGGTTGGAGTCGTAGGCGAGTCTCGGCAGGTTTAGACTCAAGTTGTGCAAGACGCTTACGTTATCCGCTTGGAGTTCTTGGGGGAGGATGCCAGCGTTTAGGCCGAGAAAACTCCTGCGCTGGTCCGAAGAGAAGAACGCTATCCTGCCTCCGTTGAAGATTATGGCCGCCGCCTCCTTGAGCGTCTGCGTCTCGTCGACCCTATTCGGCTTAGCGATCAACAGTCTGAGGTCTGGCCTCGGCGTCTCCTCGGCGAAGCTCCTGTAGGCGGAGAGCGCTGCTTCCAGCGTCTTGTCCATCACGTCCCTTCCGACGTCGTCGTGTCTGTATGGGTTCAGTTCGATGCTGATCGACGGCTTCTCCGCGCCAGCGATCGGCGACCCAATCGTTTCGTAGAATCTCAGGAGGAGCGACTCGAGTTCCCTCTTGCTCTTTGACTTGCAGAAAGGCCCGAGGTACTGCAGGAAATTTCTGAATGCCATCTCCTCCGTCACTTCTCTGCAGAGTATCGACGCCATGTTGAGTACGATGTTGAGCGCCCTCTCGGCGTTCTCGGGACTGGGTATCATCGACGCGTTGAGTATTCTTCCTCTCGGGTTGATTCCCGCGCTCCTCACCGAGAGCAGGTCTACGAAGACAGTGTCCGGCGTCAGCCCCCACGACCCGGCGTCAGTGATGTGGATGTCGCCCGAGAGGTGAGCGTCTGCGACGTCCCTCGGGAGCTGCTCTAGCAGAAGATACTCGGAGAAGACCTGCTTGCCCGTCTGATGAATCAGGTTTTCGACGTTCTGCCCGTCGTCCCCCGCCTTGTTGAGCAGCTGCGTCACGTCATAGATTGGCATCCCAAGCCTCGTGAGCTTGTGCCTGTACTCTTCGAGACTGTGTTCGACAAGTAGCGCGTTCACTATTTCCCTGATCAGCGGAGCCGTGAGGTACTGCGTCTGGAACTTGTAGAGCCTCGACTCCGTTTCGCTCGTGATCTTCTGGGCCAACTCGACAGGCATGCCCGCCTCCTTGACGAGTGACTGCAGAATCTTGTTGGCGTTGAACTCCTCCATGGTCTGGTGGGAAGTCCTGACGTACAGCTTCCCGCTCTCGACGAGCGATTGCTCCTCAATCTGCCTGGTGAGGTTGAGCACGAGCCTTCCGAGGTTCGTGACCGTGTACTTCCTCTCTTGGCGGTTCAGCTGTATCAGGAGCTGCTTCACGAGCTTCCTAAGGTGGTACGCAAACTTCCCAGACTCCTTCTTCGACTTGAACCCTGCCAGAATCTTCAGCGCGCTGTAAGTGAGCGGGCCCTTGATGTTCAGTATCCTCAGGATCTCAAGCCTCTGCGGAGACGCAATGACGCTGTAAATCGTCTTGACCCTTCTAGGAGCTGCCTGCAATGCGCGCGGGACATCGTTGTCAAATGTATTTAACAGTACAACAACGGAAATTCATTTGGCTCTACTGGAAGTGGGGTCGCCCGGATTTGAACCGGGGGTCTCAAGCGCCCAAGGCCTCTCCTTGTCAACGACAATTGAAGCCTAGACCAGACTAGCCGACGACCCCACAAATCTCCTTCCGCCCGAGCCTTAGTTATGGGTTCTGCGCTCGAACGGCAGGTTTGGCCTTCGAAACGAATTTGCTATCCTTTACGAAGAACCTCCATTCGAGCTCTCTGCCCCTGCTGATGCCCACCCTCGAACTCGTGGCTATCGCTCTAGGGTCAACCTCTCTCTCGATGAACAGCCTCAGCGACCTGACAAGGTCCTCCCCATTCATCCTGCCATCGATTCCCAGGGCCTGCGTGAGCTTGGCAGGGCCGTTCGCAAGCTCTTCGATTCGAGTCCTACCCCTCCTCTTGGCCATCACGTCCAAGCCCTCCGTGGGTTCGAGGGCCCTGATCAGCACCGCTCCAGCCCTGCCCGGCTCCTCCGTCGTAACGTTCAGGCACCAGTGCATGCCCATCGTGAAGTAGACATACGCGTGGCCTTCCTCTCCAAACATGACTTTGTTTCGTTCTGTAATCCCACCGTAAGCGTGGCTTGCTGGGTCGTCCTCTCCGCGGTAGGCCTCTACCTCGACCACGACTCCGGCCAGCCTCCTTCCACGGAGAACTCTCACGAGGCGGCACCCCAAGAGTCTCTTCGCCAGATCCGGTGTCTCTCCTAGGAAGAAGGAGCGCTTCAGCCTGTCCAAGGCCGCAATCGAGAGATTGTCTCATTGAAAAACCAAGTCCATTCTGTCATTCTTGTTGCCTTGCATTCCACTCGCGAACCAGGGCTCAGCAGCATCGGTGGCCGCTACTGGCAGCCGAAGATAGGTCAAGAGAGCATCGGCGTAAGAATCGCGAAAAGGGGAGGTAGAGAACATACCCAAGGACGCCCTCCGATTCTGTTTTGCTCCGATCGAGGAGACTGGGGGGGTTTAAGGGGTTGGTGGAGATGGTGGGAGGGTGCCCCGGGACTGACGAAGCCGATGGACGCAAGAGAGAGAGCCGTCTGGGAAGATGCGGAGGGGAATCTCTCCGTCCCGACATCATTGGCCAAAGGGCGCAGCCCGCAGCTCCGAACCTCACAACTGGAGAGAGGAATCCTGCTTGACTACTGCGAAGGTGCAAGGAGAGACGGTGTGAACTGCGTCGTTGATAGGAGAAGGATCGAGGAGACTAGGAAGACTCGGAGATCCCTCATCTTCTACGAGACAAGAATACAAGGTCTTGGGAACATAGCGAGGGAGCTAGTGTTGACTGCTCCTTATAGAAGGAGCGAGAAAATGAAGAGGCAGGTCGGACGGTTCAAGCGCTTTGTTGGGAGAAGGAGGAAGCACATGACACGATTTGTTGCCGAGGCGAGAGAGCAGACCCCCTTCTTCTGAAAAGAGAAGTTAAATAGCGTAGCGTGAAACTCATTCACAACGCACCGGAGTGTTTGCAGGCGGATTGGATTATGGCTAGAATGACATCGGAGGCGGAGTAGCGTGGGAAAGCGCAAGGTGCTGAGCGAGTCCAACCTGAAGGAGCTAGTCCTCCCCGAGCAGGGGGAGTTGCTCGGAAGGGTCACGAAGATACACAGCGGCGACCACGTGATGGTAAAGTGCACAGACGGGAAGATCAGGTTGTGCAGGATAAGGGGAAAGATGAAGAGGCGCGTCTGGATAAGGGAGCACGACATCGTCCTGGTCGCTCCGTGGGACTTCGACGACGACCGCGCCGACGTCCTCTGGCGCTACATTAAGGCGCACGAGCAGTGGCTCGGACAGAACAACTATCTGCCCCCCAACTTCTGACGACAAAAGGGACTGCTCCGACGTTAACCCCGTCTCCTCCAGCAGTGTCCACCGAGCAAGATGCGCGCCGTTAATTAGGCGACTCAATTCGTCCGAGGACAATGCGAATCATCGCTGACCTCCAACTCCATTCGAAGTACTCGATGGCTACGAGCGCGGACATGGACTTGGAACATCTGGCAACAGGAGCCGGCGCGAAGGGGCTCAACCTTTTGGGAACCGGCGACTTCACTCATCCGAAGTGGTTCGAGGAACTGAGGACGAAGCTGGAACCGATTGCAGGCGCGGGCCTGTTCACGTACCGGGGAATGACTTGGATGTTGACCGGGGAGGTGAGCACTGTCTACGAGCAGGACGGCAAGCCGAGGAAGGTGCACCACCTGATTTACTCGCCCGACCTCGAGACGGTGGCCCAGGTGAACGACGCTCTCGCCAAGTACGGCAACCTCGCGTCGGACGGAAGGCCAGTGCTCACAGGCCTCGATTCGGCAGAGCTCGTCGAGATTCTTACAGGAATATCAGGTTCGACCGTCGTGATTCCGGCTCACGCCTGGACTCCCTGGTTCTCGGTGTTCGGGAGCAAGTCGGGGTTCGACTCCTTGGAGGACTGCTACAAAGATCAATCCCGGAAGATATTCGCCATCGAGACGGGGCTCTCATGTTACGATAAACTGACAGAAGTCCTGACCAGATTGGGTTGGAAGAAGTTCGCTGACTTGACCCACGCCGACGAAATTTGTACATTGAATCCATCTCTTGGTAAGATAGAGTACCAAAAGCCCCTCCGCGTCATCAAGAACAGTTACCGCGGCAAGATGTACAGATTGCGCACGAAGAGAGTGGACCTATGTGTTACTCCGAACCACAGACTCTTTGTTACTCAATTTGGTTCGCGAGGGCCGAAACCTTTCAGACTTGAAGAGGCCAGATTTCTCTTTGGGAAATCAAAGACATTCCGCAAAGGAGGAAGCTGGGAAGGGAAGACAAGCAAGTACTTCAGGCTGCCTGCTGTTCAAATAAGGCACGGAAGTCGTTTCTACTCCGGATTCAGAAAAATCCCTGAGAAGAGGTTACCAATCAAGCCATGGTTGAGGTTTTTCGGTCTCTGGCTTGCAGAAGGTCACACAACCCAAGGCAACAACGGCGACTATGCCGTTGTTCTTTCCAACACAAACAAACGTCTGGTGTCCGAAATTGTTCGTTTGTTCAAAGAGCTCGGATACCGCTCCGCGGTCAATGACAACAGGGGCCGCTTTCAAGTCCGAGTCAAGAACTATCAGCTATTTTCGTTTCTCAGACAATTTGGCCACTCCCATGAGAGATTCGTTCCACTTGACATCAAAGCTCTGTCCAAGCATCTGATTTCTGTCCTACTTGATAGTTACCTGAAAGGAGACGGCCACATCTACGGTAGGACGGGCAAAGGCCTCTCGGCAACGACAACCTCAATTCGTCTGCGTGACGACCTTCAAGAAATCGCACTGAAGGTTGGCATGTCAGCCTACTACAAGTTGGGGAAGAAGAAGGGAATGCCCCTGAAAGCCCTCAACGATGGGAAATACAAATCTCGCTACGATGCGTGGGTGGTCTACTTCCTAAGACACAACAAACACGGTGTTACACCGTCAGTCGTACGCAAGCAGGGCTATACAGAAGCGTGGGTGGACTTCGACGGAATGGTTTACTGTGTATCTGTCCCGAACCACGTTGTCTACGTTCGGAGAAATGGCATTCCAGTCTGGTGTGGAAATTCCGACCCTCCGATGAACTGGCGCCTCTCGTCCCTGGACGGGCTCGCGCTGGTCTCCAACTCCGACGCGCATTCCCCCAACCCGTGGCGACTGGGAAGGGAGGCGAACGTCTTCGAGCTCGACCGGCTCGAATTCAGGGAGGTCTTCGACGCCGTGCGGACCAAGGACAGGGAGCGCTTCCTCTTCACGATTGAGGTTGACCCAGCCTACGGCAAGTATCACTTCTCCGGCCACAGGAAGTGCGGAGTCTCCCTCTCCCCGACCGATTCGATCCGCCTGAAGGACAGGTGCCCCAAGTGCGGCAAGAAGCTGACTGTCGGCGTCCTTGAGAGGGTCGAACAGCTCGCAGACCGCCCGGAGGGCTACGAGCCCGCGGCCGCAATCCCGTTCAAGCGCATGCTCCCGCTGTACGAGGTAATCTCATTCGCAACAGGAGTCAACAGGCTCTACGCCAAAGCCGTCATCGACGAGCAGGACAAGCTGATCAAGGCCTTCGGGAACGAGCTAGCAGTGCTCATCGACGCAGGCGAGGAGGCGCTGTCAAAGGTCACCAAGGCTGAAGTGGCGAAGGCCATTGTTGCCATGAGGATGGGGGAGGTAGAGTTCGACCCGGGGTACGATGGCGTGTACGGCGTGCCGAGATTCAAGTCGTCGACTAATTAGTCTCCCAGCATCAAAATTCATATACGAATACGAGTAAACCCCGCCTCGATGTCCGTTTCAGTGATAGAGCCGAGGCAGCTGAAGAGGATAAGGGTCCAGCTGGGAATGACCCAAGCGGCCTTGGGCAAGGTATCGGGCCTGAGCCAGTCCCTCATAGCGAAGATAGAGTCTGGTCAGGTCGACCCCTCCTTTAGCACAGTGAAGGCCATAGCGGAGGCGTTGCGTTTCAAAATCAGGGAAGGAGGCAAGAAGGCCTCAGATGTAATGTCCAGGCCGCTGGTTTCTGTCCAGACCAGCGCGTCTCTCTCCGAGTGCATAGGCCTCATGCGCAAGCACGACGTCTCCCAGCTGCCTGTCTTCTCCGGCGGCCAGGCCGTGGGCTCCATCTCCGAGGGCCACATAGTCTCACTCTTGAGCAACGGGGCCGACCCGCACGCTTCCCTCGCGAAGCCCGTCTCTAAGTTCATGGAGCCAAGCTACCCGACCGTCGACGCAGGAACCCCCCTTGACGCCCTTTACTCACTCTTCAACTTCGTACCCGCAGTCTTGGTGACATCAGGAGAGAAGATAGAGGGAATCATCACCAAGATAGACATGATATCGGCAGAAGTGAAGTAGTTCTAGTAGCGTCTTCTTCTGGCCAGAGCAACACCGACGGCGACAACGACCATCACAACGAGGACAGCCGCAGCCAGCAGTGTGGGGTTCCCCACGTTCACCGTGAATGACTGGCCCGTGGTAGTCGTCAAGGTGGAGGTCGAGATCAAGGTCGTCGTCGAGGTCACTGTGCTAGTCACGGTCGCAGTGCTACCAGTGGCGGTGGACGACGTTACCGTCGTGGACGTCGTCGTGGAGGTCGATTGCGCGTTGTACGTGAAAGTCCCGGAAGCTGTCGCAGGCACCTGGCTCGAAGTCCCGTATGAGGCTGTCACCGTGAAGGTCCCGCTCGTCCACGCGATGCCCCCCCAGCTGTAAACGTCTTAGTGAAGGTGCCCGAGGGCCCGCTACCGTTGACCGGGGCATTGCCCACGGTTGCGGTGTTGCCGCTCGGGTTGGCGACTTTGATGAACACCGCAGTGCTGGCGACGCTGCCGGACGCCGCTGTCACGCTACCTGAGACGGTGAACATGCCAGCGCCAGTCACCGTGGTCGGGGAGACAGCGACTGTCACGACGTCAGAAGCTGCAGTTGCAGCAAGCGGCGTGATGAAGAGCAATGCGAGGAGCAGTGACGCGCAGAAGACTGTTCTGATGGCGCTCATCATCGTAACGACTCGGGAGTGTCGCTATATTTAGCTTCCCAATGGAATCAATTGAGTCAGGGGCAGACGCGGCGGCCGTCTGCCTGACGGATTGATGTATGGGGACGGCCGGATTTGAACCGGCGGTCTACAGGTTTCTTTTGCAGCTCCAATGCCTAATCATCCACGCTGCTGTGTCATCAAACTTCTGGTTTGACCACTGGAGCCTGTCGCCCTGCCTAGCTGGGCTACGTCCCCACACGGCTAGCGAGGCCGAAAGACCATGGCTTTAGCGTTTCCTCGGTCAGAGGCTCCAAGGCTTGCCGCCGTGGGCCACCCGCTCCGGGATCTTCCCTTTCCATCTCTCCAGGAACGCGATGTCCTCCTTCCTGTCGCGGAGATTGTCGGGGAGCATGACTGGTATCTCGTCGACTATTGGGTAGTACCTGTTGCACTCCGAGCAGACCAAGACGCCGTCCACCACGAGCTGGTCCTTCGAGTTGAACTCGAGCAGCTCGAGGGGATAGTGTTTGTCGATGGGGCATGCGAGTATGTCCAGGAGCTTCCTCTGCACGATGCCGAAGGGTGATTCTGACAATATAAAGCAAGTGATTCACGCATTCTCGCTGAGACGGGAATTGGGGCTTATCAGCCGACGACAACTCATTCCCGGATGGGAATGCCCAATCCACCACCCAAGCCCTACAGGGAAATGCTCACCTGGCCCGTTTCGGAACAACTGAGGCATGTCCGAGGATTCAGCGACGGCGAAGGAGGTCCTAGGTTGTATTACCATAAAGACAAGAACGGAGTCAAGCGGTACGCCAACATCCGTTCCGTGGTAATTTCCAACACCGACAGGTTCCTCCTCCTGACGATTCAGCGCATTCTCGATGGTGTCGGCATCGAGTCTCGGGTGTACTTGGACCAAAGGGCCGGGGAAGGGAAAGCAACACGAGATAGTCATGTTCTCATAGTGATGAGATACGCAAGCCTGGCGGCCTTCGAGAGGCTGGTGGGCTTCACCGTTCCTAGCAAGGCTGACAAGTTGAGACGGATTCTGCTCACGTTCAGGAGACTGAACAAAACGGTTAAATCCGATGTCGAGGGCGGGGGCGAACTAGCCGGCCATAGCGCGTGGGTCCGACCTGGACTCGTTCCGAACCCAGACTCGAAAGAGGGGGAAAAGTCAAACCGCGCGTCGTCGCCATGCTACTGAGTTCCGAAAGGGCTCGGGAAGTGGTGATGCCGGCGCCCAACTCAACTCCTACATCCCAAAACAGTATCCAGAGCACACAACGTTTAAGTCCGAGCACGATTGGATGGCTCTTCGAACACATTTGTCCGTAGTCAGTTCGCTGCCCCTCCAGATCGGCTCTGATGTAAACACGCTTCTCTACATGGCGAGCCTCGGTTTCTTCGTCGTCTACGGGCTGTACGCGACGAGGATACAGGTCTACTTCGCGCTGAACGACATCGGCCGGGGTCTCAACAAGCTCAAGGTCATGAAGGACAAGTCCAGGAAGGAGGCGATCGAATACCTCACGAGCGTCGGGAAGGCTCCGTCCGACCCGACCCAGAGGGTAGACTCGTTCCTCGACTACGTCACGATCATGCCGGTCGACATGGACCCCCAGGGCATTGTCGGCAAGGTGGACCACGTCGTCTCGACGAACAACGACAGGGTGAGGGCGGAGGTCACTTCACTGATAGGCCAGAGCAACGCCGTGACGGTTTCCATCTCCGAGAACCTGCTTGAGGTGGCCACGGCGCTTAACCAGATACACAAAATTGTGAGGCACTTCTACCTACTCGGGAAGAAGACGAACTCGTACTTCACACTGGTGCAGTTACAGATGCTCATGCCGATGATAATCCAGGAGGCGGACGCTCTCCTCAACGCGGTCGACTCCTTCAAGGTGGGCCAGCCCGTGGGCGACGGGATAGGAGCGGTCATAGTGTCTCGCTACATGGTGGGGAAGGAGAAGAGGGTGGTCGCAAAGGACACAGTGATGGCAATCTCGGAGTACAAGGGAAGGAAGCTCTACGTCGTGAAGGCGGAGGGCCCGATGGCCTACGTCGGCCAGCCTGGGGTTGCGATAAAGAAGGTCGTGGAGGAGATGGGCGTGAAGCCGAGCGCGATAATCATGATAGACGCCGCCCTGAAGCTCGAGGGAGAGAAGACGGGCGAGATAGCGGAGGGTGTGGGCGCAGCGATAGGAGGAATCGGCGTCGAGAAGTTCCAGATAGAGGAGGCAGCAACCAAGAACAAGATACCACTCTACGCGATACTCGTGAAGCAGTCCATACTAGAGGCCATCACGGTGATGAGGAAGGAGATAGCTGAGGCCTCCGACAAGGTGATACAGATACTCAACCGGGTAATCGAGGAGAAGACGAAGGAGGGTGACGAAGTTCTCGTGGCCGGCATAGGCAACACCCTGGGTGTAGCGCAATGATGAGCTCTGTCCCGTCGCTGGACAAGAAGTCGAAGCTCCTGGTCTACACCATAGAAGAGTGCCCCGTCTGCAGCCAGAAGACGAAGCGGGCGTTCCAAGTCGGCGACTACATAACCAAGGATGGTGCGAAGTGCAGCAAGTGCAGCAACACTGCAAGAATCAGCCTGGTCTACGCGGAAGCGGCGCCGAAGCAGTCAAGTTAGGACCACCAACCCGTCGTCTTCCAGCGCCATCGTGTGCTCGAACTGTGCCACAGGCTTCCTCGAGGCCTCGACCAGAATCGGGTAGGACCTGACGACCTTCCTGCGCACCAGCTCCTTTAGAATCCCGTCGAGCTTCCCCCTGCCGTATTCTGCCACGTACCACCTGGGCGTGAACGGG
The DNA here is from genome assembly GCA_032906765.1 of Nitrososphaerales archaeon. Classification (NCBI taxonomy): domain Archaea; kingdom Thermoproteati; phylum Nitrososphaerota; class Nitrososphaeria; order Nitrososphaerales; species Nitrososphaerales archaeon. Next base: position 9,166 of record JAJTZB010000004.1, on the reverse strand, counting down.
AGCGTCTTCCTCTCCTCCCAAATCCTGGAAACGAACTCGTCGAGGCCCTTCACACCCGTTATCTTCCTGACGGCCAAGGAGTAGATTGTCACCGACGCTGTGTCGACGACGTAGCCCGCTGCCGACGAAAGCGTGAGAAAAGGCTCGATAGCGAAGACCTCGCCCTTCTTCAAGGACGGCATGTTCGGCACATAGAGATTCGGTATGCTCTTCCCAGCGTGCACGACGTACCTCTCGACAGTGTGTCCCGTCAGGTTCTGAATCGTCTTGAAACCAAAACGGTTTGCTTCGCGAAGGATTGCGCGCCCAATCTCGCCGACCCTTTGATCCTTCTTCACAGTCTCAACAGCCGCGCTGAGAGCGCTCCGGGTCGCTTCTGCGAGGAGTTCGTACTCCGGGTTGAAGGTCAGCGTCACCGAGGTGTCTGTGACGTAGCCTTCGACGTGAACCCCGAAGTCGACCTTGAGCAGGTCTCCTTCTCCGAACACCGACTCGTCGTCCTCCTGCGGGGCGTAGTGGGCAGTCACATGGTTCACCCCTATTCCCGTGGGGAAAGCCGGTGCTCCACCGCGGCTGACTATCTCCCTCTCGACGAGCTCGCAGATATCGACGTAGCCGAGTCCCGGCTTCGCAGACTCCATCACTACGTCCCTGACCCCTCTAGTGATTCTGCCCGAGGTCCGATACTGCTCTGGTGTTGTCATGGTCCCACCTCACAAATCCTTTATTGAGTGGCGGAGTCAGCACCGAATCTCGTGCTATTTCAAGTGATTCTCACGGAGGCGTCCGATTCTTGAAGTTCAGGACTGTCGCGACTGGGGGTACCTTCGACCATCTACATCGGGGGCACGAGGCCCTGCTCTCGAAGAGCTTCGAGGCGGGGGAGAAGGTCGTGATCGGAGTCACCTCCGACGCATTCGCGCAAAGGGAGGGAAAGAGTCCCGACCAGACGTTCGCGGAGCGGGTAGCGCGCCTCAGGGAGTACCTCGACGGTCGTTATCCGGGCCGCGAGTACGCGATAACAAAGCTCGAGGACCACTTCGGCCCGGGCATCGCTTCGGCCGAAGTCGACGCCATAGTCGTGAGCAGGGAGACGGCGTCCAAGGTGTCTATCGCCAACGAGGTGAGGGCTTCGGAGGGGTTCCTTCCTCTCCAGGTTGTCGTCGTCGATTTCGTGCTCGACGAAGACGGCAAGCCGATCTCCTCAACCAGAATCAGGCAGGGAGAAATCGACAGGGAGGGGAGGCGACAGCACCGCTGAAGGTCGCCGAGGGCCGCCCGCGCTCGAAAGGGCTTTAATCCGAGGTCTTTCAGGCAAGAGTATTGTGGAGAAGGACAGGCTGGATCCTTGGGGAACCAGCACAATCAAGGACTACACGCGGCTGGAAGCCGAGTTCGGCATAGACCCGGTCTCTCCGCTCCTTCCCAGGTTCAAGAGACTCAGCGCCCACCTCAGCCGTGGGATTGACTTTGGGCAGCGCGACCTGGCCCGCGCGCTTGACGCAATCGACAAAGGTAAACCCTTCGCGATCATGAGTGGCATCAAGCCGGACGGAACCTTCCATCTCGGGAACAAGATGACCGCGGACGACATGGTGTTCTTCCAATCACTCTCCAAGAAGGCGACCGTGTACTACGCGATAGCCGACGTGGAAGCATATTGCGACAATGGGCTGTCGCTGGCGGAGAGCGCAAAGATCGCTGTCCAGAACGTCGCAGACATCCTCGCCCTCGGGCTCGACCCGGAGAGGACAGTGGTGTACCGACAGAGCGAGGAGATGAGGGTCATGCGGTTTGCCACGATCTTTTCACGCGGGGTGACCAACAATATGTTGAAGGCGATTTACGGCGAGAGGCAGATTGGCCTCTACTTCTCTGCGTTGATACAGGCAGGGGACATCCTGATGCCTCAGCTTCCGGAATTCGGCGGACCAAAGCCGGTCCTCGTTCCCGTCGGAGCGGACCAGGACCCTCACATAAGACTCACAAGGGATCTCGCCTCGAAGTACAAGGACGATTTCGAGTTCATACCGCCCTCCGCCATTTACCACAGGCTCGAGATGGGGCTCACAGGCGGGGGGAAGATGTCGAAGCGCGTCCCAGACTCCGGTTTCACCCTGGACGAGGGACCGAGCTCGGCCTCGAAGAAGGTGCTCAGCGCGTTCACCGGCGGAAGAGATACAATCGAGGAGCAGAGGCGGTTGGGTGGGAGGCCGGACATCTGTCCTGTCTTCGACCTGTACAGATTCCACTTCGCCCTGAACGACGAGCACTCGCAGCGAGTATACGACGAATGCGCCGGAGGCATAAGGATGTGCGGCGAGTGCAAACAGGAGGCGGCAGGCCTCGTGAAGGGCTTCTTGGAGCGCCACCGGAAGAAGCGCGCGTCGATGCTGAAGGACGCAAAGGATCTTCTGGAGAAGAGCAGGCGCTACCTCTCGTCGGGCAAGTGATATTGTGGGCATGTCATCCACGCTCCATCCCATCGAACAGCGAGTCCTTTCCGCGCTTGCTAGCCACGGCAGGCTCGGCTTCGACTCGCTAGTCAAGGAATCCGAACTCAAGCCCGACCAGGTGAGGCGGGCGATTGAATGGCTCTCAACGAAGAAACTCCTCGCTGTATCCGAGTCGGTCACGCGCAGGCTCGAGGTCGTGGGCACGACGCCCCCTGAACTGACCTTGGTGACGAGGGCGAGCCAGGGTCCCACTCCCAAGACCCCCGACCAGCTAAGGGCTGACTTTTCGCCAGAGGAGTACTCGGCGGCCTTCGGCAGGGCTAGGGCCGCAGGGTGGATAACAATCGACCAGACGACCTCCCCGCCCGTCGTAAGGGTGGTCGACTCTGAGGGACCGAAGCTTCTGCAGTCTCTGATGGAACGGATTTCGAGACAGGTTGACGAGAGCTCACTTTCCGAAGAGGAAGCAAAGATGGCCGGAGATCTCCTCAGAAGAGGCTTACTGAGGAGGAGCGAGCAGAGAACGGTATCCGTCGAGATAACAAAGGCGGGACTCAAGGCCAGGCCGGGCACCGCGGAGACCGACTACGTCGACAGGCTCACCCCCGAGGTCCTTGGAGCTGGCAGCTGGCGAGGGAAGAGCCTGAGGCCAATCGACGTGGAGGCCAAGGCTCCTCGCTTCTACCCAGGCAGACGGCACCCGGTCAGGGACTTCATCAGAGAGGTGCGGGAGACGTACATCTCGATGGGTTTCACCGAACTCCAGGGGAGTAGCATTCAGCCCGCATTCTGGAACTTCGACGCTCTGTTCACCCCTCAGGACCACCCCGGCCGCGAGATGCAGGACACCTTCTACCTCGCCGGTCTGGAGGACAGGAAAATCAGGCGCTCTGGATTGGTGGGCAACGTTGCCTCGACGCACGAGGATGGCTGGACGACAGGCAGCCGCGGGTGGGGGTACTCATGGCGCGTTGAAGAGGCTAGGCGCCTTCTCCTGAGGACCCACAACACTGTCCTGACGATCAAGGCCCTCTCCGAGTCTGGCAACCGGGAAACGCGCGTGTTCGCAGTCAGCAAGGTTTACAGGAATGAAAACCTCGATTACAAGCACCTGGCCGAGTTCCATCAGATGGACGGCATCATCGTGGGAGAAGGTCTCAACATGAGACACCTGATGGGTTTCCTGACGGCGTTCTACAAGAAACTGGGTCTCAGGGACGTAAAGCTCTGGCCGTCGTACTTCCCGTACACGGAGCCATCGCTTCAGGTGATGGGTTACTCCGACGTGGCCAAGGATTGGATTGAACTTGGTGGCTCGGGCGTGTTCAGGCCCGAGGTGACTCGACCCCTCGGCGTCAAGGTGCCGGTGCTCGCATGGGGACCGGGGATAGAGCGATTGATGCTGCTGAGATACGGCCTCGACGACCTCAGGGACCTCTACAGCAGCGACCTTTCGTGGCTCAGGAACAGGGTGGAAGTTGCCCGTAGTTAGGATTGAGCTGAAGAGGTTCAGCAGGATGGTCGGAGCAGACCAGAGGAGGGCAGTCGAAGGACTTCCGTACCTCGGGCTCGACATCGAGGGCTTCGACAGGAATTCCGTGCGGGTGGAGTACAGCCCAAACAGACCAGATTTCGGGACGGACTTTGGGATTGCGAAGGCACTCAGAGGATTGCTGGGAAGAGAGGTCGGACTCGCACACTACGCCGTCCGCCCGTCGGGGGTCACTGTGTCTGTCGACAGGAGTCTCTCTTCCATCAGGCCTTACATCGCCTGCGCAACAGCCACAGGGCTCACCCTCGATGAAGAGGACGTCAGGCAGCTAATCTCGCTCCAGGAGGATTTGCATAACGGACTCGGGAGGAGGAGGGCGAAAGCTGCGATTGGGTTGCACGACATGAAGGCTCTCACCAACCAGATCGAGTACAAGGCAGTTCCCCATTCGTTCAGGTTCACTCCCCTCGACGGAAAGAGACAGATGAATGTCAGCGAGGTCTTGTCCGATACCGAGCAGGGCAAACAGTACGGCAAGATAGTCTCGCGAGGCCGCCTCTTCCCGATGCTGACAGATTCGAGAGGTGTCGTGCTCTCCTTCCCACCAGTCGTCAATGGCAACGCGACAAAGCTGACGAAGAAGACGAAGAACGTGTTCATTGATGTCACTGGCACACACCAGCGCATCGTCGACGATGTCCTTGCAATCCTCGCCACGACGATGGCCGACATCGGAGCCAAGATAGGCTCCGTTGTTGTCAAGCAACAGAAGGCGAGGCGCGCCACACCCGACCTGAAAGTTTCAGAAGTTCCCTTTGACTTGACTCTCGTCCGCGACGTGACAGGGTTGGACCTCACTAGGCAACAGGCCGTCAAGTGCCTCGAGAGAAGTCGCTTCGGCGTCAGAGGCAACACGGTCCTCGTGCCAAGGTACAGGCTGGACATACTGCACAAAGTGGACATCTCAGAGGAGGTGGCGCTAGGGTACGGCATTGAGAAGATCACCCCCGTCTACCCTCCGAGCAACCAGCCCGGCGTGTTCAACGTGTTCGACCAGTTTCTGGACAAGGTCTCTGACATCATGGCCGGCTCAGGTATGGTCGAGTTAATGACCTACGAACTCGTCGACGAGGACTCGCTCTACGGGAGATTCGGCAGACCTTCTGCGGACAGGATAGCAGTCGAGAGCCCGAAGAGCCTCGAGCACTCTCTCCTGCGCGATTCCCTGCTGCCTTCGCTGATGGGCGTCCTAGGGCGCAACGCGAAGGAAGACTACCCTCAGCGTGTCTTCGAAATTGGGAGGGTCTACACCAGGACAGAGGGGAGCGCCTCTGAAGCCTGGCATCTGGGCTGCCTCATCGCGCACTCACAGGCATCCTACACAGAGGCGAAGACGCACCTGGAGTCGCTCACGCGTTTGATTGCAGGAGGCGAAGCAGAGACCAGGGAAGCAAGCCACTGGGCATTCGCCGCAGGCAGGTCGGCGGTCGTCCGCCTCGGGAAGGCCGAGCTGGGGGCTGTAGGCGAGATAAAACCAGAGGCGCTCGAGGCGTTCGGGGTGAAAGTGCCAGTCTCTGGCTTCGAACTCGACTTGACGATGCTCCACAAACAGCTAAAATAGAACTTCGCTTCCCGGGTACCAGACGGCTTTCGTTCTACAGCGCGTTAAACGGCCACCTGCGAAGGCGGAGACGCTTTGATGAGCAGATGGTTTACCCAGACGCGCGACAGACGAAGGCCGTTTGCCCGTTGAAGAGGCTTGGTGACGCTCCCCGCTCAAAGCTGGGACATGATCCGGGCTCGTCAGAGACGGGCAACAATCAAAGGTAGGCGAAGAAAGACGAAGAAAACCGACGAGACGCGTTTCGGCGAAATGGTTGACTTTCTGCGGGGCTTTGTGGCGGAGCTCAATCAGCTCTCCTCGGAGGGCTGGGCAGTGCTCGTCGAGGGGCCGAGAGACTCGATGGCTCTGCTTTCCATCGGATACACGGGCCGGATTCTCACCATGAGGTCCATCAGCAGGCGCGGCGAAGCGCTCCCACAACTTGCGGGCGTGGTGATTCTGACCGACTCTGACAGGGAAGGCCGGCAGCTCACCGCGAGGTGCGCAAAGGAGTTACGTCGAAGGGACGTCCCGTTCTCGCTGGACCAACGGAGGAGACTCCTTGCCGCTTCGAAAGGCGTGTTCAGGCACGTTGAGAACCTGATCCGCTTCTCAGAAGCGATGGAAACATAGCGAGCAAACCGAGAGTTTATATCCCCGCGATTTTCGTCAGAAATCCAAGTTAAGCTTAAGCCGCTTAATCCGATAAAAAACCGAGATGAACGCAATTGCCAGATTCAGGCATAGTAAAGTACATGGTAAGGCTGAGGATTGACGTAGATGGCGTAGTGGAACGAGCGGACGTTATTGGTGCCATCTTCGGTCAGACCGAGGGGCTCTTCGGCCCAGAGATGAACCTGAACGAGCTTCAGAAGAGCTGGAAAGTTGGCAGGATAGAGATCAACCTAGAGTCGAAGAACGACAAGACCCACGGCGAGGTAATCATCCCGATGTCGACTGACATAGGGACGGCCGCCCTCATCGCGGCAGCGGTGGAGAGTGTCGACAAGGTGGGTCCCTGCAGCGCCAGGTTTACGCTTGGCGGGATAGAGGACGTGAGGGCGAACAAGAGAAAGCAGATAGTCGACAGGGCGAAGCTCATAGTCAGGGAATGGAGTTCCAAGACTTCCAGTGAAGGGGACAACGTCCTCAAGGACGTGACCGAGTCAATAAAGAGGGCGAGGGTGATCAACTACGGCCTCGAGAATCTGCCGGCAGGACCGGGCGTCTACACGTCAGAGTTGGTCTTCCTCGTGGAGGGAAGGGCCGACGTCGTGCTCTTCCTGAGGGCTGGAATAGAGAACGTGGTGGCCCTCGAAGGCACAAGCGTGCCAGACTCAATCAAGGAACTCGGGAAGAAGAAGAGGCTCATTGCAGTGCTTGACGGCGACAGGGGCGGGGACCTGATAGAGAAAGAGCTTGCTCAAGTCGTACGCGTCGAGAAGGTGATCAGGGCGCCGCCGGGTAAGGAGGTCGAAGAACTCACCCCAATAGACGTCATCAACATGCTCCGCGCCGAACGGGGGGAGATGCCGGCAACCGGTGGCAGGAGGGAGCGCGAGCGGCCCGCAGAGAGGGCTGCAGAAGGCCCAGAAGAGCCGATCGTCGCCAAGACTCGCGAGATGTTCCCGACTCTGAACGGAACACTCGAAGCCGTATTGCTAGACGAGAAACTCCAGGAGGTCGGAAGGTATCCGATAAGCGAGCTGGTCCAGAAGATGGAATCGGCCGGCGGCGCACACTTCCTGGTCTTCGACGGCATAGTGACGCAGCGCCTAGTTGACTCCGCGACCAAGGTAGGCGTGAAGGGCATCATAGGCCACAGGACAGGAGAGCTCAACGCCGTCCCTGACGACGTGCGAATCGGCACGTTCAGGGATCTCGGGCTAGAGTGACATCCTCCCACGACCGAGGCCGCGGGCTTCCAGCCCCTGTTTCATGGCGTGTAGTTCCTGCTTCACCGGCCGGGTTTGCGCGTCCCGTCGTCGGGACGGGTAGAGGCCCAGTCTCCACAGGCTTGAGCTCGGGCATGTCCTGCCCTACGGCACTATCCATGCCAAGTATCCATGCCACCCATTCCTTTTAAGCCCCAATGCGATTCATCCCACTGTTGAAGCCAGCGGGCTTTCTCGCCTAGGTTAGGTAAAGCGCCCGATGATAGTCATTGATTTCAATCCCAAGCACGGCCTGTGTTCTATCGCAGTCGAGTCGGCGGACGACCTCTGGACCCTGCGCAGACTGATCAGGAAGGGAGACGTCGTCGTCACCCGCAGCTCGCGCGTGATGAAGAGGGAGGACGAGTTCTCCAGGCCGGACAAGGGCGAACGGGTTAAGGTGACAATCGCTCTCTCGGTCGAAGATGTCAACCTCGACAGCAGTGTGGAAAGGATAAGGCTCAGAGGTACAATCGTCGAGTCCTCAGACGAAACTGTAAGCCGCGCCGGTTCGCACTCGGTGACGATTTCTCCAGGCCATGGCATCACGATTCGCAAGCAGAGGTGGAGCGCCTTGGATACAAGGCTGGTGAGTTCGGCGAAGACGACGCCGGGGAGGTTCCTTGTCGTGGCTGTTGACAGGCGCGAGGCAGGAGTAGGCTTGCTCAGCGGCTCCCACCTCTCTGTCCTCACGGTGATCGAGTCTGGGGTCGGGGGGAAGATGTCGGATGAGCAGAGTCCGAGGCCGTTCATCGCGAAGGTCGCAGCATTCGTTTCTCAGGTCTCGAGGGAGGAGGACGAAGTTGTGATTGCAGGGCCGGGTCACACCAAGAACGCAGTGATGAACCAGCTCGTCCAGGAAGCAGGGAAGCCCCTCAGGCCGCATCTGCTGGAGGGCTTCGACCTGACCGGGTCCGACGGGGTCAGGGCTCTCGTGAGGTTCCCAGGTTTCCAAGAAGTGGCGAAGGGTTCGGTCCTCGTTGAGATGCAGCGGGTCATCAACGAGGCTGTGAAGAGAATATCGTCAGGCGACAAGAAGGTGGCATACACGCTGGCTCGCGTGAAGGAGGCCGCAGCTTCAGGGGCGGTGGAAGCATGCGTCGTCTCCGACGACGTCTTCTCTGCCGGGATTGAAGAAGAGGAGCTTGTCCAAGTGCTCAACGAGATCGAGGCCAGGAGGGGGTCTGTCTACCTCGCCGACTCGTCTCTCGAGCTTGGGAAGCAGGTTTCCGCATTCGGAGGCGCGGTCGCACTGTTGAGGTACGGGCTCAGAGCCTACTGATCAGGGGAAAGACGAACTCGGCGAGCACCGCCAGGAGTATCCCACCCTTGATCAGGTCCTTCCCCAGCCGTCTCTCGACGTGCGTGTAATAGAGCACGAGCCCAATCATGAGAATCGAGGCATACGCCAGCCTCGCCACCACCATGACGGCCGAGTCGACGGTCGTCAGGGCCAGCGTCGCCATTGAAGTGAACTGCTGTGCGAACTGCTGGATCACTGCGCCGATGTCCGGAGGCGTGGGGATATCCAGCCCTGCCGCGATGCCCAGAGCGTCGAGTGCCCTCGCTAAGAGTTCTATCATCTCTCCAGCATTCAGCGTCTCTATTTAACCCGCCACGTCCAGAGGCTCAGTAGAAACCCTCTGACCAGAGAATAGGCCAGACTCGTTATCCTCGCCGC